>JBHLLE010000465.1:0-4124 GCA_048885945.1 Candidatus Hermodarchaeota archaeon
AAATGAGTTCATCATTACTTTCGGTTGATTTCATTGGTTTTGAGGGAAATACCGCAAGTGCAAAACTACTTAATAATAGACTAAAAACTATTATTTTGCTTAAACTCAAATTTCTTCTTACCATAACTACCTTTCACCTTTTTATAAAAAGATTGCATCACAAATTGTTAAGTATATTTATAAATTTTTTTACGAAATTGTTAATTATAAATAAATTGAAATTTTATTTCAAGCAAAATTAAAAAGAAAAAAAATTAACTCTAGGAACACACCCCTCCGTCTATACTTGCCAAATAAACAATCTTACACTTGATACAATATTCGTAATCATCATAATAGTCGTTTCCTTGTATTTCTACTAACAAGAAACAAAATGAAGGAAGAAAATCAATAATTTAACTATAAATCTTTTTCTTTTTAATTTTTTTAAAAAAAAGGAGTATTTTTGAATCTTTCACAAAAATGTGAAAGTTTTAAATATTAAAAAAAAAAATAAACATATAAAATATATTTTTTAAAAAAAAAAGGCAAAAACAAATGAATAGAAACTCACTAATTATTTGTTTAATATTTTTATTTTCAATCTATTTTAGTGTTTACATGATTTCATTTGTACCTAATGATTCCGAAGTTGAAAATAATGAAAAAGACAAAATAATTGAAAATAAAAATCACCAAAGAGAAAGACCAAAAAAATCTAAATTCTGGACTGAAGTAGACGTACCATATATCCATATTACTGGTGCTAACTGGACGCAGACAAATCAAACATACGGTTGGTGTAATGGAAAAGGGACTAAAGATGATCCTTATGTGATCGAAAATATTACTATTAACGGTCAAGGAATAAGAAATTGTATTCTTATTGAACAATCTCGTAATATTTATTTCGTTATAAAAAATTGTACCGTTTACAATAGCGGTCAAGGAGCGTGGACTAACTATTTTGGGGGAATTAGATTAAAAGGAACTTCAAATGGAACATTAATCGGTAATAACTGTTCTTATAATTGGAATGGAATAGCTATGCAAGGAAGCACTCACAATAGAATTGTTGGAAATATTTTAACACATAACCAAGACAGCGGAATACATACTTTTAGCAGTGATTTTAATAATATTACAGATAATTTTATTGAACACAATCAAGATGATGGGATGTGGTTATATGGTAGTGATGATAATAGAATTTTAAATAATACAATAAATGACAATACTAACGATGGAATGTATATTGAGAAATATTGTTTTACAAATGTAATTTCTGAAAATAATATCACTTATAATAATGGGAGAGGGATAAATATTTTTGACGGATGTCGAGGAACTAAAATTACAAAAAACAATATAAGCGGTAATGTAGGAAACGGGATTCATTACGATCATGACAGCGGGCGTTCAGTGTATTCTGATAATTATATATCAGATAATAACATCGGCATACGTATTTATCAGAACGAGGATCACTCACTTAATATTACAAACAATGAAATTATAGATAACAGGGACGATGGTATACAACTCAGAGAGAGTAATTTTACAATTATTTCAGGAAACAAACTCATAGATAACGCTGATTATGGATTAATAATAGCAACCTTAGATTGTGTAGATGATCTCATATACAATAATTCTTTTATTGGAAACAGAGAACACGCACAAGATTCAGGTTTAAACAATCACTGGAATACAACAGGATTAGGAAATTATTGGGATAACTATACAGGTAAAGATCAAGATGATAATGGGATTGGAGAGATTCCTTATAATATAAGTAAAACTCCTCTGATTCAAGACCATTTTCCTATTTGGGACGATGGACATAATGGAAGCATTATTATTATAAACGACGATGGTTTACATTGGAACGATTGGGAGTGGACTAGTACTCGAACTTGGTGTACAGGTAAAGGAACTTTTACAAAACCTTATATAATTCGAGATCTTGTAATCAACACAAGAAAATCTGGGAGTGGAATTACAGTGAATAATTCTAACGTATATTTTAAAATAATAAATTGTACACTATTTAATTCTAGCAATTCTGGTTCAGGGATACAGATAATTAACGTTACGAACGGCTTTTTAATAAATAACAATTGCTCCTTTAATTATGGAAATGGGATAAGCTTAATTGGAAGTGATATTAACGTTTTATCTGGAAACAATGCTGATAATAATAGTCTTTTTGGTATATATTTAATAAATAGTACGGGTAATTACTTTTCAGGCAATAACGCAAGTCGAAACGAAATTGGCATAAGACTTCGAGATTCTTGTGATATAAATAATTTTACACAAAATATGATATTCAATAATAGCGTATATGGAGTGCTTATAACAAACGAAACATTTGATTGTGTAAACAATCTATTTTACAATAATAGCTTTAATAATCCAGACGGTATAAATGCCTATGACAATGGAACCAATACTCAATGGAATAATCTATTTATTGGTAATTATTGGTCTGATTATGCAGGATGTGATTCTAATAACAACGGTATTGGTGAAACTCCATATGAAATTCTTGGTAAAGGCAATGCTAAAGATTATTTACCAATTTGCTATAAATCTTGTCCTCCAAAACCAAAACCATACGTTCCTGGCGGAGGAGATGACGATGACGATGGTAAAAAAGCAGAAGCAATTCCCGGATATGGATTATATCTTATAATCGGTATAATATGCGTTATATCTGCTATTCTGATTAAAAAGCGATTAAAAATCAAGCAGTAAAATTAAATCAAACATTTTTTCTTTTTTTTTTTCACCATTTTTAGATCCTATAAATAAACCCTCAGACTCTAAGCCTGAACCACGAGTCCTCTTTCAACACCAAACATTCATGCTATTGAGCTTGTGAGTCAAATGAAAAATCTTTAAAAAAATTAAATAGAAAGATTTCAAAAATTTTGAAGATTTAAATAAGGCGATATCATATATATAAAATAGACAATAATTCGATATTAATTAACATAATCTATAAGTGGAATAATTATGAGAAAAGCAATCTTTTTTGATATTCTTATTTTATTTCTTCTCTTATTAAATTTTAGTAGAGTTAATTTTCTAATAGAAAATGACAAAGAACCTCACAAAGAGAAAAATAGAATAAAATTAGAGAGTAATTATCTAAAATTATCTAATGCTAAGTCAAAGTGGAGTTATACTGCAGGGAGTTATGTTTATTCTGTTGCTATATCTTCTGATGGAGAATATATTGCAGCCGGAAGTTATGATGATAATGTCTATTTCTTTCATAGATCAAGTTCATCTCCTAAGCATACATATGATACAGGAGATAATGTAGAATCTGTAGCAATATCTTCCGATGGAAATTATACAATAGCAGGAGTTTCCAATTCAGCAGCAGGGTTATTTTTATTCAATAAATCTAGCTCCGATTCTATGTGGTCATTTCCAGTGGCATTCTATCATGTATGTATATCGGATGATGGTTTTTATATTGCTGCTGTTTCTAGCTCAAATCTATATTTCTTTAATAAGACCAAAAATGTACCAATGTGGATATACAACGCACCTAGTACCATAAGATCTGTCGCAATGTCCTCTAACGGATTTTATATTGTAGTTGGTGGTGATTTTATGAATATTTTTTTACTAAATAAATCGAGTAACATTCCTCAAAAAACCTTTTCAGTTGCAAGTTGGGTAAAATCCATTACAATCTCGTCCGATGGCAATTATATTACGGCAGGGACTATTGGTGGAGATATTTATTTATTCAACAAAACACAAGCTTTATGGAACGTTGATGTTAATCATGGTGAAATTAATTCTGTAGATATCTCATCTGATGGTTATTATCTTATAGCAGGAACCGATTTGGGATATATTGTGTTCTTTAATAAAACAAAAAATTCTCCCACGTGGGAATATCAATCACCCGAAATAAATGATCATATTTATTCTGTAGCAATATCCTCTGATGGAAGATATATGGTTGCTGGAAGTCAGGAATATAAGGTTTTTTATTTTCGAAATTCAAGTTCTAAACCTATATATAGTTTCACTGCCGGAGATCAAGTATATACAACAGATATTTCTTCTAATGGAAAATATTTTGTCGCAGGAACAATGGGAATCGTTAATAAAATATA
>JBHLLE010000466.1:0-4120 GCA_048885945.1 Candidatus Hermodarchaeota archaeon
ATCTTTTTTAAAATCCTCTGGGATACCCCTTCCGTTATCTATAAATTCAAATTTATAATAATTTTTCTTTTCCTTTTGTACTTTGAAGATCTTAATTAAAATTTTAATTATTGAATTATCGTTATGTAAAACCGAATTAGTCAAAATATTTATAACTACATCTTTCATAAATTCGTTTGCTTGAATTAATATTTTATCATAAGGATTTTCAATTTCTATAGTAATCTTTTTCTCATGGTAACTTTCTAATATCGTTTCTCGTGTATCACTTAAAATAGGTAAAAATTCTGTAGGTTGCGTGAAAATTTTATCGTGTTCCAATTCTGATAATTTTCGAATATTTGAGATTAAATTTCCTCCTCTATCCACTTGTTTATCAATTAACATAAACATTTCTTTCATTTTTTCTTGTTTATTTATATCGTCAATAAAAGCAATAGATAATTGATTAGAACTTGAAACAACTTGAAGAATATTATTCATATCGTGAGTAAATAGATCTTTATAGAATTCTGCTCGATTGTACGCAACACGATATTTTTTTTCGGATTCTTTTAATTTTTGTTCTGTTTTTTTTCGATCGGTAATATCTCTCGAAATTACTATTAATTTTATTAAATTCTTGTCTTTATCAAAGATTCCCTTTCCAATTGACTCCAACCATTTGTACGATCCGTCTTTACATCTGATTCTCGTTTCTTCTTTAGATAATCCTGTTTCACTTAACTTTTTTAAACTTTGATAAGTTTTGTTTAAGTCTTCTGGGTGAATAAGTTTAAATACTAACATTCCGATTAATTCTTTTGGTTCATACCCTAAAATTCTTTTAAAAGCTTCATTACAATATGTAAATTTTGCTTCACCGTCTAAAATCGAGATCATATCGTTTGCGTTTTCTGAGATCATTCGATACATCTCTTCAGAGCCTTTTAGTTCTTGCTCTTCTTTTATACGGTTAGAAATATCTCTAGGAAATGCCGCAATTACAGGCTGATCCTTGAATAATATTTTGACTAATTTTATTTCTGCGGGATATATAGTTCCATCTTTCCTTCTGTGCATTCCCGTTGTTTCCACATGTTCTCCAATAGCTAACTTCTCCCAATACTGTCTTCTATGCTCCATCGGGACAATTTCATAAGCTATATCTTTAGCATTCATTTGTAATAATTCATCTCTTGAATACCCTAACAATTTAACGGTTAAATCGTTCACCATCAAAATATTTCCATCAAGGTCATGAATAGTAAACGCAGGGACAGCTTTATCCAAAAGAATTCTAAACCGTTCTTCAGATTCTTTTAGTTTTAGTTCAGCTTTTTTGTTTTTTGTAATATCTTCGGTATGAATTAAAACTAAATTAGGTGGAACAAAATCATATGTAATATTAAGGATTTTTTCTATTTCCGTAGTCTTAAATGTATATTCCATTTCTTTAATAATCTTTTTCTTATCATCAAAACATTGATTTATATCTTTTAGTATTTTAGGATCCTTTTTGTGAAATTCTGAAGCCTTTATCCCTAAAAATTTTCTTATTTCTCCATTTGTAATAAGTTCAGCAGCGATATTAAAATCGCTTAGAATAAAGTCATCTTCAACCTTTTTCCAAATATAACTTGGATTTGGGAATAATTTGAAAATTTTCTGAAAACTTTCATTGGATAATAGAGGTTTATTTTGGTTTTCATTCAATTTAAATTTAACACCTATTTAAGAAGCTTAAAAAATGAAAATTAAATATAGAAACTATATTAAATTTAAAAGAAAAAGATTTTCTATTTAACTTTAAGCTCTAAATTTTATTACTTTAAAAGATGGATTTATCTTCTTTTAATCTATTAATAAAAATGCTATATTAGATAATCGTTAATAATATGAGTTTTAGATTGCGAAATAGTAGAAGTTAAAGATTAAGTGCATAATGGGAGTAAATCAAATGTAATGATTAATAAAATCATTCCTACTTTAAAATTTGTTTTATTTTATCTATGATTTTATCTAAAACATTAGTTAAATCAATTTTACTGTTTAAAGATGCAGCACTATTATGACCACCACCACTATGACCATTTTTAGCTGATACTTCTTCTAAAATTCTCCCTAAATGTAAATTTGTCTTTTCACAAATTTCTTTTTTGGCTCTGGTACTTATTCTATACTCTTTCTTTTTCTTTGAATATACAATACTTACATCACATCCCACATTTATTAGTAAAGTTGCGACATTTGCTTCGTACCCGCCAACGTGAGTTATTCCAATTAACCAATTATTTATGCGTTCTAAAGTAACTCTTTGAAGTGCTTTAATCCGAGCAATTCTTTCAGAAATAGTCTGCTTGGTCTCTAATAATGAAAAGATTTCCTGAATATTAATTTGTTCATTTAGTATGCTAGAAACACGCTTTATGGTTTCGTTGTTTGCGTATTTGAAAAATCCAGTATCGGTAAGGATACCTGCCATAAGAATATATTTAGAAGGAAGATCCAAGCTGATTTGTAAATATTTAGCAAATTCATAAATTATCTCAGTAGTTGAGGACACATTATCGCTTATTATATTCAAAGATTTAATATTTTCTTCGTAATTCTTGTTGAGTTCTAAGTGATGGTCAATAAAGATTATAGGAATATGTAACTGTGATATTTCCAAATTATTTGGCATTTCTACTTGGTCTAAATTATTAGTGTCTAAAATAAAAATTAGGTCAATCTTTGAAATGTCTATAGTATTTTTGTCAATATCAAGATTTGTATTTGGAAACTTTTCCAAAAGTTTTTCAATAAATCCTTGAGTATGTTTTGAAAGTTTAGGAAAATATATTAAAGCTTGATTTTCAAAATACGCCTCTATTAAAATTTTAAATAAAAAACAAGAAGCATATGCATCTATATCTACAGACCCGTGAGTAGATATTAAAATATTTTTATTCTTTAAAAAAGTTTTTAATTCTTCAAATTTAGCTTTTAACATGAAACTAAGCACTTTTATTTTGAAGATTTTGGCGAATAGAGGCTTCTATAGTCTTTATTTGATTGCTTGTTCTCTCAAGTTTCTGAACTAGTGTTTTAGAACGCATTTCAAGGGTTACCTTAAGGGACTTTTTTTCATCAAGAAGCTTATTTTTTTCACTTTTCACTAAGATCCCTCCAATTGATTTGAACACTACTTCATCAGGATTGGCTTTTTCTAATTCCTCTATCGCAAGTTCTGTCTCCTTCATTGAATTCTCTACCTGAATTTTCTGCTGGCTCAAAAACTCTCGCGTGGTGTAGAGATTTTGGAGATTCATAGCTTTATTTCTAACTTCTTCGTCTAATTCATTGAAATTGATACTCATATATCTTCACTATTGATTTTAGTATAATAATTTTAACATAATATTCTATAAAATGTTTACTTGCATAATGCTAAAGTACCATCAATAATTTTGCCAAAGTTAATGATATCATTTACTGAGGCTCTGAACGCAGTTATATCACTACTTTTAATAGTAAATATAAGTGAGTTTGAATCCTTATTCATGATGATTTTAGATCTCTTAGAGGTCCCTTTCTTTAAATCTGGTAAGAAAGAGTTGAAAGAAAAATCTCGATAATTGGGATCAATAAAATTAAATCTAATTTCAGATTGAATCGTATAATAATTAGAACTATTCATTATTCTTCGGTAAACTCTAATTCACGCTGTTTGCGTTTTGAGATTCTAAAAGATTCTGCGCCCCTAGGTGTTTCTACGTTATATGCGCCCCCCGTAAATTTTGCTCCACATTTTTTACAATGCCAAATCCCTGTGGATATCCGATAGACTGAACCTGTTGTCACGCACCGTGGGCATTTAATTTTTCCCCCTTTCATAGCTCCCATTACTGATAAGACTCTTTTTCTTACAGTGGAACCATACCTTGCACCGTATCGTCCAGTCAGTCCAACTTTCTTTGTTCTTCCCATCTTTTTCAAGGTGAATTTGTAATTATTGATAGTGTATACCTTTGAATGGTGTACATCCATATCTACGCATTTCTGCGTCTTGATAATTCCTTATCAAGAACCGCACCCTTTCGGGATTGGCTACTTTTTTATTAATTTATTTAAATTTAAACTTTTACGCTAATAGGAT
>JBHLLE010000467.1:0-4101 GCA_048885945.1 Candidatus Hermodarchaeota archaeon
ATAATACAAGAAAAAGAGAAGCTTACAGATATTAAAAATGATATATATAATATGACCTTGAAATTAAGGAACACTTCATCCCAAATAAAAGAGGAAATTGAAAGTTATTTAATAATTGATGAATTAAATTACGCTAAGGAAAGATTGAAATTTGTTTTAAGAAATGCTTTGACGGACGCAGATTTCCTCAATGAAAACATAGAAAATTCTTTTAATTTAGATCTCTATTACATTGATATCCATAAAATATTAGAGTCTGAAATTTTCCAATGGAATAATCTATATTCTGTACTGAGTAAGAGATTAAATGAGATTGATTCGTATCTTAAAGAAAAAATAGCAGAAAAAGAAGAATTAAGAAATCTACATAAAGTTTTAGAACAATTGGAAGAAAAGATCTTTGTTTTTAACGAATCAATTAAAAAGAAGATCGATGACTTTAGAATGCTCCTTAAAGAATTAAGTAAAGAAGGATTTACAGAGGAAAACTTTTCAATTATGACCCAAAAATTTGATGAAATAAATAGAAATGTAACTCATTTCGACAAAAAGATTTATGAAATTTCTCAAAACATAACACCTAAAGAAGAAATAATTATAAAAAAGCGTAATATTGTTATAAATAATTGGCTCAGCCTTAAATCTGAAATGGAGGATGTATTTGCTTATTACTTAGATGGTTTCGACTTTTATCACGAACAGATAACTTTAATAAATAATAAAAAGAATAAAATCAAGGAAAATATAGCTAATATCAGTGAAAAAGCTCAAATTAAAATCAAAAGTAATCGATTTCAAGAAGCTTTTAGCATAATTAAACAAGAATCTGATGCTTTATTAAAAAAAACTTCATATGAAATTGAAGAAATACAAAACACTATAAAAGACGAGATTAAGAAAAAGCATAGATTATATTTACTTTTTAGATATTTAGAAGATTTTTCCGAAAAATTTGAAGAAGAAATTATTATACTCATAGATAAGCAAGTTCAGTCGCTTAAAAATAAGGTTATAGAAGAGAGAAATAGAGCAAAAATCGAAGATTTTGATAATTTTGTGGCGGATCAAATATCAATTTTTAAAATTGAGATAAATCAGTTAAAGCAGAGTTTAGAACAACCAGCAGATAAAAAAATAAGTGATGTTGAAAAAGGATATGATCGATTAAAAAATAAATTCGATAAAACTCACGAAGAATATATAAAAAAATTAAAAAAATGTAAAGAAGTTATCCAGCATTTTGAAGAGTCAAATGTTACGATTGTGAAATGGAACAATTTTTACGAATACTTTATACAGGAAATAAGTATCCTAAAAGAAGAGTATATTAATAATATAATTACACACAAACTCTATTTCTTAACAAGCGAGAAAAAAACAAACAATGTGAGTTTAATTGAGTTAAAAAAAGAGTTAGATTTAAAATGCAAACCATTGATCGAAAGAATAAAAGATTTAATAGAAATATCAAAAATTAACGCTGAACTTTATGAAAACGAAAAAGTTGTACTCGTCTATACTGACGATTATTATAAAAATAAAGAATTAAGAAATTTTATAGAAAATAAATTATTGAAATTAAACCAAAAGGCAATAGGTAAGGTTCTCGCCTTGTATGACAGTTCGATCAGAAATCGAACCTTAAATATTAATATGCTAGAATTGGAAAATCGTATACATGATATAAAAGACTTCGAAGTGAAATTAAGATCTGAATTTAATAAAAAAATATCAGAACTTCAGATTATCGTTGAAAATCGTATTGAATATTTAGAAACAAAAAGCTACTTTGAATCGATTCTTAAAAATAATGAAAAAGCAATTAGTTCCATTTCAGACAAATTAAAAACATTTAGCTCTATGCAAATTTTTATTGATCAACTATATAGTGATCTAAAAGCAGATTTATTCGTTGATTATAAAAAAAACATTGAAGAAATCGAAACCTCACAAGGAAAATCTTATGTTCATGTTAAAGAAATCTGTGATAAAAAGTGGAAAAAGTTAGAAAATAATCTAAAAGAAATCCAAGAGAAGATCGATACGGAATTAAAGAAGAATCTTGAAAAAATTAAGGATTCTAATAAACTAACAACTGAATTGAGAGAGATATCTGTAAAGAATAAAAATATATTCTTAAGAGATTTTCAAGATAAAAAGGATAAAGTAAATGGTGAGTTAACCATTTTAAAAGACGAAGTTTTACGCGATAATTTGTTAACATTCATTAATAGCAAAAAGATTCAAATGAGCCAATTGCTTGGAACTCTCCAGACAAGAGTGGAAGATGATATAGAAATAAAAGAATTTAGAAGAGCGTACTTAAAAATCCACAAACGATCTAAAGATATAGAAGATCAGGTATCAGTTGTTAGTAAAGAAGTAAAGAACAAGGTTAAAGAATTTAATAGACAATCTCGCAATTTTGAAATAAAAAATAAATTTATTTTAGAAGATTTTGATAAATTTCTCAGTGAATTTGAGGCAATTTTAACCGAAAAAGTAAAATCGCTAGAGCGATTAATAATAAAATCATACGTAGAGATGGCAATTAAAGCTGTAGCCAATGAATTCCTTACAATCGGATTTTTAAATACGGAGTTAAAAATAAAAAAGCAAAATCTTCAAGATCATCTAATAGCTCTTATAAGCGACGGATCTATACCGGGAAAATATGATCCTAGATTAGGTATATATTACGAAAATCCCGAAATATTAGATTCTTTAGACGAGGAGGAATTAGAAGTTATTAAAAAGATGAATTTTAAAGTATATATGGGTATAACTCGTTTAAAAAATTTTACGAGTCAATTTGGCAGCATTATCGCATTTTTTGCTTCTATCATGACAATCACTTATTACTTTTTCATTTTTAGTGGAGGAAATCCATCAGTTATAGCCATACCTATCGGATTTTTCTTTCTAATAGTTATTTATTTCTTGTTTAAGAAAAGAGAAAAAGATAATGTAAAATTTTAGCATAAAAAAAATCAATCTTTAAAATATATTTTTAAAAATTTTTTACTTAAAATTAAGAACAATCTTTTATTAATTCTACGTAATTTTTATCTTTCTTTAAATAATCCAGATAACAAGCTTTATTTAAATATTGATAAAAGCTTTTTTCAGGAATATCCTCTTGGTCCGCTAAAGATTTTAATTTAGAGATTGATATTCGATTATTTTTTGAGTACATTTTAGTGATATTAATTAGAGTTTTCATTTTTTTACTGATTGGAGTTTTTTGAGTCTTTATAGACTCTTTTTTATTTCCTTTTAGTTTAAGGATTTGAGATTTGAGAGATTGTTGATCGATTTTTACAATATCGTGATAAAAAGTCACACCATGATCTTTTAGTTTTTGATAATGATCTGATTGAGCATAATTATCAATTTTATTAAGAATATCTTCGATTGATCTATTCGTTAGCATCTCTTTTTCTTTCATTTTCCTTTCTTTAAAATTTTTAATAAGTTCTAAGTCAGTGTAAGACTTTAATGGTTTTGAAAAGTCTAATACTTCGCGTTTCAATTCCTCATTTAAATCTAGTTGAGTTGGTTGTTTTAACAAAGAGTTCATTATCTCTTCCTTTCGACTTGCTGCTCTAAAATAAGAGATATCACTGGTTGATTCCGTTAGTAAGATATAACATCTTCCTGGACTAAATCTTCCGGTTCTTCCACGTCTCTGAATTAATCTGATTTCTGAAGGAACGGGTTCGTAAAAGATTATCGCATCAACATTAGGAATGTCTAAACCTTCTTCAGCTACACTGGTTGCAATTAATATATTTGTTTCTCCCTTTCGAAAATCATCTAAAATTTCAATTTGTTTACATTGAGAAAACCCCAGATCGTCGATTTTTGAAGTTTGACCAATAAATTTTTCTATTTGAAGGTTTTGAAAGTTATCTTTAATTTTATTTTTTAATAATTCAGCCATTTCTCTATATTGAGTGAAAATGATTAGCTTTTGATTTCTAAATAGGTCTAATTCTTGTTCAATTATTGAAAAAACTTTATTTATTTTAGGATGGGAGAGATTAGTGATGGTTTTATTATTTAAGAGAGATTTTATTAGTTCAAAGTGTTTAGAAAGAA
>JBHLLE010000468.1:0-4096 GCA_048885945.1 Candidatus Hermodarchaeota archaeon
TTGATAATACCATTTTATTTTTAAATGGAAAATTGGGCAAAAAAAAGCAAATTCGCAAGAGATTGATCAAAGAAATACAGAAATGGCAATTAGAAAAAGTTAAAATTAAAAAGGAACTTGATGATTTAAAAGAAAAGATCAAAGTAGAAAAAATAGACCTAGACAACTTCGAAAACCAAAAAAAGAAAATAGAGAGCGAGTTAAAGTTAATAAAAACAGAAGTTAAGAATATAGAATTAAAAGTAGACGAATTAATAAAAGAACAAAATGAAATATTAAATAAAATTAAACTAAATGAAAAATTGGTCGAAGAATTTAATACTGTTTCTTCTGAAAAAGAGATTAAGAACAGTAATTTTAAAGAAAATAAAGATCAAATTAAAAGTATCACCAATGAAATAAGTCAACTATTTCAAAGTTTTGAAGATATTAACCATATACTTGAAAAGAATAAATGGTTTTTGGAAAATCAGGAAGGAAATTTATTGAAACAACTCGATAACGACTTCAATAATGTTTCAGCAGAACTTACTTCTATTAAATCAAAACTTAACGTATTAGAAGGAAAAAAATTCCAAAAAGTAAATGAGCAAAAATTTCTTCAAAAGTTAATAAGGGAAAGGAGAATTGACTACGAACCTAATTCAAACATACCTATTTTAAAAGAAGAGATTAAAAATAGAGAATTAGATGTTAAGGGACCAATCATAGAATACTTAAAATATGACGACGATTTAAGTTATGCGATTGAATCTGTATTAGGTTTAAGATTATTATATAGTTTTATAGCAGCAGATTGGCGTACTATGACTCTTTTAAAGAAAATAAAGGAAAAATACAGAACTTTATGTAATATCTATGTTGCTAAAAAAGTTCCTATTACTAAATATCCAAAAATTTCATTTGATGGGGTTTTAGGCTATTTAGCAGATTTAATAAATGTTATAGATGACGATCAAGATGTTAAAAAAGTCATATATTCTAAAATAAAGAATTGTTTAGTTGTTAAAGATTACCAAACAGGAGAAAAATTGTACCGAAATACAAATTTCAAGGGAAAGTGTGTGACATTGAAAGGAGAACAAATAATTTCTTACAAATACGTTTATGAAACACCATATATTAGACCTATGAAGGGATTATTAAGCGCCGGAACCCAAAAGGAGCGAGCTGCTAAATTAGATTCAGAAACATTATCATTAGATAACCAGATCTCAGAATTAAAGGTAAAAAAAGCAAAGTTGGATACTGAAAAAGAGGAATTAATGCGAAGAATTGGAGCATATAGCGAGCTAAAATATAGTTTTAATCAAAAACAAAGACTAACAGAAAAAAAAAATAGTTTATACAATCGCCAAGCAGAGTTAGAAAAAGAGAATGAACAATTAAAAGCCGATCTTCAAGGTTTAGAACAGAAAATTAAAGAAATTCAAAAAAAAACAGATCCTGAAATTGTTAAATGGACCAAAAGAATTAAAGAAATACCTAAAGAATTAAAGGATTATAACGATGAGAAGAAAAAATGGGATTTAAAACTCAAAGAAAATCAAGATTTAATTCGTGAAGTGGAGAATAAAATAGTAGCAAAGAAAGGATCTTATTCTCTTCTGTATCAAGACTATAAATCTAAAAAAGAAAACTTTCAAAAAGCTGATAGTGATGCGTTTAATATCTATCGAGCCTTAGGCAAAGCTGAGGATAATATTGCTGATATTGAAAATAAAATGCTAAAATTAAACGAGAAAAAGGAAGAATATAGGGAAACCAAGAAAGACTTAGACATTAAAAATATTGAAATTAATGTACATTTAGAACAAGAGAATATTCATCTTAATTCTATTAAACAAGAATTAGATATGAAAAAAGAAGATTTTGAGAGAATTAACGCACATTTGGGACCTTTAATCGAGAAAAAAAAAATCGTAATTCGTCCTATTGAAGAAATTAGAAAAGATATCTCAGCTTTAGAAAAAGAATTATTAAAATATTTAGATGTTGATGATTCTATTTTAGTTGAACGTAATCAAATCATTTCAGAATTAAAAGAACTTTCTAAAAGTGGAACTAATATTGAAAAAGAGATTCAAGCGGCAATCAAAGCAGAAGACAAGTTAGAAGATACATATTATCATAAATTCCTTACCGTTTTAAACGATTTAAAACTAAAAATAAATAATAAATTTAAAAACTCAGATATTAAAGCGTATTGTTCTTTTGAATTAGTGGGTGATTTTGAAGAATTAGGGGTTGAAATTAAAGCCGCCCTTTCAAAAGAACAAGTGAGATCGTGTGCTGCTCTAAGTGGAGGTCAAATATCCATGATTTCAATTGGTTTAATTTTATCATTACAAGAACTCAAACCATCTCCTCTCTGTATGCTAGATGAAGCTGCAATGTTTTTAGATGATAAGAATTCAGAAGTAGCATATCAAATGATAGAATCAACATTAGAACAGAATCCAAATATTCAAATGATCTTATTTTTACCAAAATCTTCTAACGCGCTATATTTATTAGCGGAGAAATTAATTGGAGTAGCAAGAACGGGTAAAAATGAAGTATCTACAATTTTTAAACCAAAAATTATTACACAAGATAATAAATGACTCAAACAGATATATCAGAAATCCTCAATAAAAAAATCGAGGATATAAAAAAAAAGGTTATCTCCAGAGATATCATTCTATTAGACCTTGAACTAGTTCCTTTATTTAACGAATTAAAAGATTCTTTAACTGTTAACAATCTGAATTTAAGTACTGAGACCTATAAAACTACATGCTCACTCCTTAATCAAAAATTTGACGAATTAAAAGATCTTTTAACTTCTACAGGATCTGATAAGATTTTTTCAAATTATATAAAATTAAATCCTTCTGATCTCGATATATTAAATCTACTTAATGATTGCTGGATACAAGAATTTACGATTGATTGTTTATCGTTCGAATATTTAGAACTAAGTAGATCACAGTTAGGAGCTAGACAATTTAAAGCTATAAATATAAAACATCTAAGAAAAAGTAAAGTTAACGAGGATTTCTTGCTGGAGATACCAATGCGTAAATTTACTGAAAGAATGATGAGATTTTATCAAGAAATACTTAAAAAATTACCTTGTGAGTTTAATGAAATTTTTGGAGATGAGCTGAGACAAGAAATAATTTATGAAAAATTTGTATATATTCTTCATTTACTTCAATTAGGTAAATTAAAATATCTTAAAGAAACAAATGTTTTATATTTATAGAAGTTAATAAAAGTTTCACCAGTTCTAATAAACTTCTAATTATTATTATATTTGGTAGTTTTAATTCGAATCAAGGAGATGATCATGATGATCAAAAAGATTAGAATTATTACATTATCAAGTAGAATAAAAATATTTGGTTCTAAAATATCTACGGGAAACAATAAAATAAAGAAAATGGAACCCAAACCTATAAAAAAAAAGAGATTCTGTTTTACAAAGCTGATACCTGTAAATTTTTGATTTAAATGTGGTACAAATAATAATAACACTAAAGAAAAAAGCATTAAATAAAGATAAATTGAATAAGAAAATGCTCCAAAAATAATATAAGCAAGACTAAAATATCCAAATTTTTCTTCAATTCTTAAAGATTTTTTGATGATTAAAATAAAAGAGAAAATAGAAAGGATGATAATTGATAAAAAAGTGATATAAGAAATAACTGTATTTTTTGGAACATCTAATAATTGTCTCATTAATTTTAATTTAATTTTTTCTCTCTCAACTTGCGGATGATTAAAACCAGTCCATAATTGAATAAAATAATTTGGAAAGATAATAAAAAGAAAATTTTCAATAAAAAAAACACCAATAACAATGATATATTTCTTAATATTTTCATTTTTGAATAAATTTTTAAGTGGTATTTTATAAAAAATATAAATCATTAAAAAAAAGATGAAATATGGGGCCATTCCAATAGCAAAAACAATAACGCTATAATTAATTAAGAAAAATCTTAAATCCTTTTCTAGCCCTTCTTTTTCAAAAAAGAGTTCTCTTCTAATTACGAAAAGCAAAATAAAGAATATATAAAACTTTGATTGATTAAATCTAAATTGA
>JBHLLE010000469.1:0-4084 GCA_048885945.1 Candidatus Hermodarchaeota archaeon
TTTGTGTTGTCACATATTTTTTTTGGTTTACTTAAGTTTAAAAGAAAACATTATTATTAGTTTGGTAGTTCTGTGGTAAAAAAAATAGGATTATAGATCACAAACTACCAGAATAATTTTTTAAAAACTTTATTTTCTAAAGGTGTGAGATTGAACTCGAAGGATAACGACAACGCAAACATTGAGAATAACGGAATTACATCAGAAAACGGGAAGGACGCTGAGAAGACGCCAGAAATGGAGCAATACGAGGCAGAAACGGGTCGATACGCAGTCTGGCGGGGAGTCATAACGGAAGGGTTTAGAAAATGGCAACAAGGGGAAAAAATCTATAATCGCGATAAGGAGCGTATTTCCTTATATGTCACAGAGAAAACTAAAGATAAATGGCTTACTTTTGTAGACAATCATCGAACGAAATACACAACGATTTCCAAACTTATAAGAGAGAGCGTGAATCAATTTATTGAAAATAGTAACAGTAAACTGAGTTCTACCACGATTTCAAACATCTCACACGCGTTAAAAGAGCCATTGACTACGATTAAGGGGTATTCTCAATTATTGATCGAAAATCATAAAGAATCCTTATCAGATTCTGTTCTCGGCACGATTAGAAATATTTTTGATCAAAGCGTACAACTTGAGAACAAAATTATAAATTTCTTAGATAACATTAAGGGGCAGACTAGCGAGTACGATATTTTACTTATTGAAGACGACGTTGCCACTATCAGGTTAATCACTAGTTTTTTTGAGAACAAAGGATACATGTGTCACGGAGTAGTATCGGGTAAGAAAGGATTAGACGAACTGAAGAATCACAAACCTCAATTGCTATTATTGGATATTATCTTACCAGATATAAATGGCTACGATATATGTAAATCCATAAAATCAACGCCTGAATATAAAGATATCCCCGTGTATTTTTTGACTGCGATTTCTGGTTCTGAAGTGGAATCCCAGTTAAAAGAAACGGGAGCAGACGGATTTATATTGAAACCATTTAATTTTACTGATTTTGATATGTTGTTTGAATTTCTTCATAAAGACGAATCGTAAGTTAGTACTATTACTATTTTAATTCTCGACGTTTCCAAAGAAATAACAAACTATTTTATTTTGTAGTTTTTTACATAATTTGAGTAAAACATTTTTTTTATCAAAAATTTGATAAAAAAAGGGAATCTTAAAAATTATTATATAAAAATTTGGTAAAAAATGGCAGATACTAACAACGATGAAATCGATTCAGAAGAGTTCGAAAAAACGGAAGAGATGAAACAGTACGAAAACGAGACGGGAAAGTACGCAGTATGGAGGGGGGTAATTACTGAAGGATTTAAAAAGTGGAAAGAAGGAGAGAAAATTTACGATAGAGATAAAGAGAGGATTTCTCTCTACATTTCGGATGACACTAAGAAGAAATGGCAGGAGTTTAAAGAAAAACATAACTATTCCACTATATCAAAATTAATTCGTCAAAGCGTTAACAGATTTATCGATGGGGAATTAGACGACGAAAACCGTGGAATTATTCGTCACGATGCTAAGACTTTTGCTAACATATCTCATGCGTTGAAAGAGCCCTTGACGACTATAAAAGGATTTTCACAGCTATTAATTGAAAATAAGGCGGAAGAACTAACCGAAGAGGTCTTAATGACATTAAAGAACATTTTTGATCAAAGTATCCTTCTGGAATCGAGAATTGTAAATATCTTAGACGATATTAAGGAAGAAGCCTTAGAATACGACTTATTATTAATTGAAGACGATCTTCCTACCATTAGATTAATTACTAGTTTTTTCGAGAGTAAAGGATATCGATGTAAAGGAATCATAAGTGGGATTAAAGGTCTTGACGAGGTTAAGAGTTCGAATCCAAAGATTATTTTGTTGGATATTATTTTACCAGATAAGAGCGGATACGATCTTTGTAAAGATATTAAACAAGACAGGGATTTAAAAGATATACCCATATACTTTCTGACTGCCATTCCAGAATCAGAAGTTGAGAAAAAGCTAGAAGAAACTGGAGCTGACGGTTATATTCTCAAACCTTTTGATTTTTCTGATTTTGACATCATTTTTGAAAAATTACCTAAGATTAAGAATTAGCTCATATTCTATTAGAGAGATTGGTTCTTAAGTGCCATAAGATCTTTATATAATCAAAGGAAAAGGAAAGAAGAAACAGAAATCAAGGGAATTGACCCATCTAAATTTTACAAAAAGAGAGATAAGGATCATTATATCATCTTATTAATTTCAATACACCAAATATCATGAAAGCAAAAAACATTTGATTCCGTTTCTTCTCCAAACCTTTATTAAGATATACGTAAATATAAACATTTTTGTAAAATAATAAAGGAATATCGATATGAATAGTAGACTTTAGATTAAAAAATTGAGGAGTAGCGGGCTATGAGGGAATTTCGTATCCACTCTTTTCGAACGGGCATTTCGAACCCCCGACCGACAGGTTAAGAGCCTGCCGCGCTACCTGACTGCGCTAATAGCCCACATTTACGTGGATCGCTTAAAACCTTACGAAAACGCAGACGGAGGGACTCGAACCCCCGAGCGCTTACGCGCACCGGCTAACCTGTTGAATTCGGATCGATCTCAAGGCCGGCGTCTTACCAACTAGGCTACGTCTGCATTTATTTTTTTAAACGATTGATTTTTTGTATATAAGTATGAATAAAAAATCTATTGTAATTTATTATTTTTACGAATTGATGAAGAGTATTCGCAAAGGTGCTTAACTACCATATTTTTTAAGTAAAAATCTCCATACCCAATTTAGCACATTATTCTTAAGAGTAGAAAATATATTTAACAAAAATATAAATTTTTTGCTTCATTTTAGGCGCTTATGAGTAGCGCAAAAGACTTTCGTTATCTTATCCCAGAAAAACTATTTAAAGAAATTACCTCTAAAGCCGCGGAAGAGATGCCTTATCTTATTCACGGTTGGCTTTTTGCGGAACGAAAAGAGAACTTTGGAATATGTTCTAGCTTTATTATGAATCCAGATTTAAGAAAAACTAAAGCTCACGTAAAACCTAGGAGCTGGATGCGTTACAAAAAAAGTAAAATCTACAATATGCGTAAATTTAAGCAAGAATTAAACGTGGATATTGTATGGATGTGGCATTCGCATCCTTCAGGCAACGAAAAACTCCACCAAATTGACAAGAGAATCCTTAAATATCTAAGCAATGGAGTGATGATAATTGTAATACCTCCAGATCCTTCCAGGGAGCAAAAAGCACATCTAGTAGGTTGGTATTACGATAAGCGATACACTAAAAAGCCCATAATCGAGAAGATGGTCTTTGAGATAATTTCGGATAGTTAATTTCTTTTTTTATTCTTTCTTTTTCAATTTTTTAGAAATAATCAGAAGGTTATAAATTTAAATACATCTAATCTTTTAAGATAATAATTTCTCAGAAAAATTAACTTAACTATTCTATCATGAATCCTTCTATCCAATTTTACGAGGTAATCGACCTCGAGAAGAAATGTCCTCGTAGGACTATCCTTTCTTTAACCAAAATTCAAGGAAATCCTCAGTATTTTAATGCTAGAAAGTCTTACGAACGCTTAAAGATTTACGAACACTTAGCCAAGAAATTTTCTAAAGCGAAATACAATAAATATGCGAAAGAAGTTGAAAAGATTTTTTTACCTCGATTGAAAAAAGAAAAGATTTCGGACCTCACGGCTAATTTAGATTCTCTGATCGCTCAATATAACATACAATTTACTGAGATTAATATTTCTACCATCTATAATGTAAATAAAACTCCTATTGATATTTACTTAGATGGATTAGGCACTTTTGACGGGAAAAACGCAATCTTCAAACTGAATTTGACTACTCGTTTAAAACACACCGACGCGTTGTTTTTAGTAAGTGCTCGTCACGCTTTAAAAACTTCACATCCAACTATAGAAAAGCTAGTGGTATTGAAATTAGGTTCTGGAGAGATTCGAGATTTATTGAAAGAGGGAGACAGGACAAAATCTGGCTCGTTAGACAAGCGGAGTTTACCGCCCTGGAAAG
>JBHLLE010000470.1:0-4080 GCA_048885945.1 Candidatus Hermodarchaeota archaeon
ATTCTTATTAAAATCTTTACAGAAAAATTCATTCGATTATTATTTGAGCAATTTTCGAATAAAAAGTTATATATAGTCATTTCCAGTTTGCAGAATCTAGAAAATGAAGAATGGACTAAATTAAAGAGTCGTAGTAAAAACTTCCAGAGTATTGTTGATGGTAAAGAGGTTATTCTAGGAAATTTAAATTTGAAAGAAAGAGAAGAGATAATAAAACAGATTAGTAGTAAGATTGGTTTCCACGGAGATGATAAAAAATCGTTTTTAAATAAAGTTAAAAGTTCATTAGATTATTATATACCAAGATCCCTCTTAAGGTGTATAGCCAATATTTTAGACATGATGGAATATACTGCTTATACAGATTACGAAATCCGTAAATTGTACGAAAACGATGCTAGAGATTTTATTTCACCTATGTTAAAAGATAATGGTTTTACATACATAGAACCTGGAGTAAAAAATATTGGAGGATATGATTTAGATATTTTTGCTTCAGCACCTACATCAAGAACTAAATATCGAAAAAAAGCGTTTGGAGAAGTAACTTTAATCAGTAGAGCTAAAATATCTGAAAAAGTAGAGAAATTTGCTCATTGGTTAAATCAAATGAAAAATGTAGAATTTAATCCAAACAAGGGTGATATTGCGTTTTTTATTTGTCCCCCAAATAGAATAACTGGAAAAGCTAAAGAAAATCTTGAAGATAATACAATACTATTATACGAATATCATAGTCCTAATGTTTCTGAATTAATGAAGTTATCAGAAAAACAAACAGAACCAATTAAAACAATTTCAAGTGAAGAAAAATTTGAAGATAAAGATAAATTAATTATTATAAAAGAACCAAAATACAAACTTGAGGATATTAAAGGTATTGCGAATACTAGAGCTGATCAATTAAGAAAAATTGGAATTAAGACTGTAAAAGAATTAATAAACTGTAATTCAAACATCACAGCTCAGAAAATTAAAGGAGTAGGAAAAGTTAGTATTGATAAATGGAAACAAACTGCGAAACAATTGCTTTATGGTTAAATTAATTCATTTTGTTATTTAATTATTTGATATTTTTTTTAATCTAAAATCTTCCATTTATAACTTGATTATATCCAATCCATCCACGAACTCAGAGGATTTCCGAAGGTGTTTGGAGAAAGTTTGCATGATTATTTCACGATTATATGTCTATTAAAGAATTTTGAAACTAAAAATTTAACAAAAGTCTTAATCGCCTATAGAATCAAAAACCAAATATATTTTTCTTTCAATCGCTCTTATTCATTTTTCTCTTGTTGAACAGAGTTTCCAATTCGTTAATGAGTTCCCTTCTATTACTTGCGTTTGATGGACGCGTCTGTGTTTTTTGAACTGTCTTAGGAGGGTTTGCAGGAGGGGGAACAACTACACTTTGCTCACGAGTGCTCGCTTTATATTCATTTTTAGAATACATCTCGTTATATATTTTTTGGATATTCTCAAGTAACATGGTCATTTTAAGGTTTAACCCAGCAACTTTTTGGTCAAACGACTCTGCCATCTTTACGAATATTTCTACAATCCGTTCAAAAGAATCGCTTAAGGTGTCAATTTTTTCTTCCATAGGGGTTTTTTTTGCCAGATATTCAATCCATTCTATGGTAATTATTTCTCACCTTAAATCTTGGAAAAAAATTAAGATTTCTATTTTGAGATCCATGCAAGACTAACTATTTATAATTATGGTATTATCAAATATGGATGCTTATCACGTATAAAAACTATAATAAATAATATTCTTAGTTAAAGAATTACATTTTACTCTTTTGTTAAAACATATTCTATAATTCTAAAAAATAATTCTATAACCATTTGATTATTCTTTAACTTCCCATTTATCGATTGTATATGTCCAATCCATCCACGAACTTAGAGGATTTCCAAAGGTGTTTGGAGAGAGTTTGCACGTTGGACACACGTATCTGTCGGTGTTTTGATATTTTTCTGGCTTTCCCTTTAAAATATGTCCTTTTGGATACTGATATTTCACAATTCTTTTTAATTCCATAATATCATCTTTACTTATTTTTCATTTTTCAAGATTAATTGAAGCAAATGAGATTTCTTTTAAATTTAATAAAAAAAAGAATTAGAGATAGTTTTATTCGTAAACTTCACGCTTTTTGTTCTCTTTGATAGAAGAAAATGTCGACGATAGCCATTACGAGACATACTATGATGTCAATCCATGCGGTTGCCATTGCTGTTGCGGAACGGCGTATATACGCAAAGGACCAGAAACCAACTAAAACTATCATGATGAGCCATATAATTACGAATTCCCAGAAGATTTTTATTTGTTCCCACTCGGCTCTCTTAATAATTATAAAACCAAATATAGCAAGAATAAGAATGGTTCCTCCCCACAGCCGCAACAAATGAGGATTAGGATAAGCCTCGTCTGATAAATCTAAATAGATATCCGTAAGTACTACAAATAGAAAACCATAGATTAACGCGATTATTGAATTTATTAATACAACTATTTTTAATTCTTTTGACATTTCAGCCATTTAATTACTCACTTCCTTATTAATTCGTTAAATTGGATTTCTTTTCTATTAGAAAAGACTAAGAGAGTATTAAGAAAATTATTAATATAAATGTTTCGACAAATATGTCAAATAAAGTAGGATTCTTAAACTAATCCTATTTAATTACTCTTTTTACTATATTATCTGTTATTGACATTTTTGAGAATTAATGAAAAAGTAAATGTTGGACCATTAATCGAGAGATAATTTTAAAAACCTCTTCCACATTTTCTCCAGTCACAGAGGAGCATTCAATAAATGCATCTAATCCTTTTAATTTCTTTATTTGTAATGCCTCTTCTCTGCTAACTTGACGACTCTCAACAAGATCAGCTTTTCCTCCAACAAGAACAATTGGTATTTCTCCTGCTACATTTCTAACAATTGATGTCCATTCTGAAATCTTTTCAACTGTCGTGGGATTTGTAATATCGTACATGAAAATAGCCCCATTAGCCGCTGTGAGATGCTTCGCTAAAACGGCTCTAAATCTTTTTTCATTACTTAAACGTAAAATCAGTAATTTTACGGTTCTTTCCTCTATTCGCAGCACTTTTTCACGAAGGGTTAGATCTTTGGTCTTTTTTTTAACCCATAAATCTACACCTATAGTTAATTTCGTATCGTATATATAATCTGAGGTTGTACCTTTTAGTAAGCTTGAGGTACCAACGCCATCTTCGCCAAAAAACACCACTTTAAAAATAGTATCGTAAATGTCAACCCGAGGATTTCTCTTCTCAAGCAATATTGGAGTTCTCTTTATTATTATTTTATTTTTTCGCCTTACTTATATAAATACAAAATTTCCGCTTATAAAAATCTTATATACTAGTATTAAAGGTTTTCTTTAAAAAATATATATTGCATTAAATAAAGTGAAGATTTTTCTTTCTCTAGCTAAAAAGGAAGATAAAGCAAAAGAACTCTATAACTTAGCTCTAAAGCAGAAAACAGATCCTAAAGATAACTTGCAATAATTAGAGAACTCTTTCAAAGGTTGAAAATCCAAGAGAATGTAATTTCTTTTAAAGCAAAATCTAATTAAAAGTTCTTGAACGAATCGAATAAAGTCCTGAGATGAGTTCTGTTTGGCAAGCAGGCTGGAAAAGATTGCTGGAAGTGTGAAAAAGCCACGTCTTCTTTTTCGTTTTTAATTAATTTTTTAAGATGTCTGGAAAACATAGTATGAAATTCAATAAAGTTTTTATCGGCGCCCATTTCTCTAAAAAGGCTTGTTGTGTCAAATTTAGTATCTTTTAGTTGATTTATTTCAAGGAGTTTTTTGTAATGTTCAAAATCTTTCTCGCAGATTGTTAAGTTTTCGTATTCCCTTGGTTTTCGCGGGGGTTTTTCTTCTGAAAAAGTTTGGATCACGAGATTACTTCACCTCTATTTATAATAATTCTGCTCCGTGGTTGATATATAAATACAAAAAAATATGGGTATATAAATTTACATGTTTGTCAAATTTTTCTTAGGAAATAAGGAAATACGATTACTT
>JBHLLE010000471.1:0-4078 GCA_048885945.1 Candidatus Hermodarchaeota archaeon
CAATATTTGAAATGGTGCTGCTGAACATCTCCAAATTGCTAAATCTTCAAAACCAAGCTCTTCAGCGTGAGTTTTTTCTCCATTTAATGTGGCAATAAGTTTTTGCCAAATTTCTTCAGCTAAGTCTTCTAGATTTTTTCCACGCGTAATGATTGTGCTAGCGTTTATATCAATATTCATAGCCATCCAATCACATGTTTGAGGATTCCCGCAAAGTTTAATAACAGGGGCGACAGGATTTCCACAGGGGCTTCCTCTACCTGTGGTCATACATATCACGTGTGCACCTGCTGCGGCTAAACCGGTCATGGATTCAACATCTAAACCAGGTTCAATCATAAGCCATAATCCTTTTCCTTTAGGTTCTTCAGAATATTCTACAACTCCCTGAATTGGTGCTTTTCCCGCTTTAGCAATGGTACCTAATGATTTCTCTTCAATCGTTGTCAAGCCTCCTTCAATATTTCCCGGTGTTGGCTGTACTCCTCTAAAATCAATTCCATATTGTAAAAGACTTTCTATAAAAGTGGTTAAAGTCGTATCAATTTCATCGGCAACTTTTTCATCAGCGGCTCTTTTTATTAATAAATGTTCGGTTCCAATCCATTCAGTAAATTCAGGTAAGATTGATGTTCCCCCTAAATCCACAATTTTGTCTGACACCATACCAAGAGCGGGATTAGCAGTAATTCCTGATATTGAGTCTGATCCTCCGCATTCTAGACCTAAAACCAGATGTGAAATAT
Organism: Candidatus Hermodarchaeota archaeon; assembly: GCA_048885945.1. Lineage (GTDB taxonomy): Archaea > Asgardarchaeota > Lokiarchaeia > Sigyniarchaeales > SOKP01 > LW40-45. The sequence goes on from JBHLLE010000471.1 coordinate 747, forward strand.
CAAAAGGTTCTCTCTTCATCTCACTTGCCTCCTCTGCCATTTTTTTCCCAATTTTCACACCTTTTTCAATTGCAGCTCCAGTTCCCCCCTGTATATCTTGAACATTAAAAAATTCAACAGGTTTTTTTGTTCTTTTAATTTTTTTTGCAATAAGTTTATTACTTAAGGTTTCACATCCTAGTCCTACAACTATTACTCCATATACATTAGGATTATTTCCTAATCCCGATAATGTACGAAGAGTGTAATTAAAATCGGGACCAAACTGACCGCATCCTAAAGGATGCGTTATGGCGATACCATTTTCTATTTTACTTGCAATTTGTTGAGCGACTCGATTTACACAAATAACTGAAGGTATAACGGCAATTTTATTTCTTATACCAACTTTTCCTTTTGGTCTTTCATAACCTAAAAATTCTTCTTTCATAATGTGATTCCCTCTAAATAATGACTTTTAAGATTATGTACATGAATCCAATCTCCTGGTTTTATATCTTCAGTGGCAATACCAATTATTTGTCCGTATTTTTTAACCAATTCTCCTTTTTTGATGACTTCTAACGCAAATTTATGACCAAAAGGGATTTTTTGGTTAATTTGAATTGTTTTATTAATACTAATCTCTATTTTTTCATTTTCAGGGATTTCTGTTAAACTTGTCGCACAATTATCCTCATTGTTCATTATAATGTGCTTCTTTTTCAAGAAATTCACCAAATTATACTTAAATTTATAATTAATATAATTATTCTTTAAATTTTAATGGTTTAATAGGTTATGAATTATTCTCATAAGTTAAATATAGTAGAAGAATTTCTTGACTTTTTAACATAAAAATTTTAATTTTTTATAGATTTATTATATATATTCTTGAATAGTGCACTTTTTAAATAGAATGGATGATAAAAAAGTAGATGTTGAGGACATTGAATCGTTTATAGATGGATTGAAAAAATCTTTTGATTCTCTTGAACAAGTTGATACTCACCAAGGATTTCAAATGCAATTAGCAAAAGCTATCTCTTCCTTAAGAGAGAAAAAAAGGGCAAAAATTGAATTATTACCTAAATTTGAAAAACCTGTTGATTTAAAAAAATATTTACTAGATAAATTAGAAGAGCTCAAGATTCGTTTAGAATCTGATGAAGTTAAAAGCTCGAAAAAATTTAGATTAGCTATGGAAATAGCTAAATTAAGAGAAAGATTAGCGGGATTACGAATATCTGAATAGAGTGATTAAATTTCTCTTTTTAAGTTAATTAAATTATAACTTTATAAAAATTATCTTATAATTGTTGAATAAATATGTTAGTAGACGTACATTGTCATTGTAATCTTTATTTAGCAATAGAAAACATTGTTAAAGAAGCGAAAGAATCAGGCGTAGATAAAATAATTTGTGTAGGTATGAGTGCTCTAGGTCTTGAAAGAGTATTAGAAATATCTAAACAATTTGACGAGATTTTTCCTGCGTTAGGTATTCATCCTGAGGAAGTTAAATTAAATAGAAATATTGAATCCCAATTGAATTCCATTAGTGAATTGATACGAAATAATAAAGATCAAATCTGTGCAATTGGAGAAATAGGTTTGGACCATTATTTCATTAAGGATAAGGAGTTATATCCTCTACAAAAAACGATTTTTGATGAGATGTTATCAATAGCACAAGAATTAGAATTACCCGTTAATTTACATACAAAAGGTGCCGAAGAACTAATATTTGATACATTGACTAATTTTAATCTTCCTAATATTAATATACACTGGTATAGCGGACCTGAGACTTATTTAAAAGAAGGAATAGACAGAGGATATTATTTTTCTATTACCCCAGCTATTAAATATTCTCCCGCAATTAAAAAAGTAGTTTTAGAGGTTGGATTAGACCACTTATTAACTGAAAGTGATGGACCTGTAGAATATTCTGGAGAAATTGGTACTCCTGCCATGGTTAATGATGTTATCGTCCAAATTTCTACATTAAAAAATATACCTCGAGATGAATTAGAAAGTCAAATTTTAGAAAATACAAGAACTATTTTTCCAAGAATTTTTTAATGGATCTATTTAGAGAATAAAATTTATTGGATTAAATCATTTATATCATCAGGAAGTTCTTCTCCTCTATTTTTTATTCGACTAAACATGTCTTTAACATCTGAAATATTTACCCCATAAATGTGAAGCGAATTACTAAAATCCAAATAATGACCCATTTCTAACTCAAGCTTATCAGCAACTAATTTTTGAATTCTAACCATTGCGTTTACGTTTGCTTCCCAAGCACGAAAAAGATCTCTGCTTCTCCAAGTTGTTTGCATTATTAATTTCTCATTTTTCACTCTCATATAAATTCTTTGTAGGCAAGGAGGATCGAAATGATAGGGATCAACAAGTGGCCTCCAAGTAATTGCTTGTGCCCTCCGAGAGTACGGGCTTTTTCTTAATTTTTGAATAATGTAATCAATTTGATTTATTTTTGGAAAATTTACGATACCAATTGGAAATTTCTCAATACCTATTTGTTCAGTTATTTGCTTATCAAGATCGAATTCTAATCCGTTTTTAAGCTTCCATATATGAGATTCAGGGGTACTTTTGATTTTATCTGCTCTTATTAGCTTTTGATGGCTTCTTACAAATTCGTTATCTACAATTTCTAAATCATGGTCTATATGGATTGTATCCTCTAACGAAAAAGGAGTATAATTAAATATTCTATCGTGATATGAATAAGGGAAACTAGCATCTGAATCCCAGATGTAATGATCGTTAGTACCTTCTATTATTTCTTCGATGTATCCACTTTGGATGGAACCAATTAGAAAAGTATCTGCCATAGCCCCATATACTTCGTAAGAGTTGCCAAATTTTGACCTAATTTTTAGAATTTTATCGCCTCTTTTTATAGGTTTACTCATAGGCTTTTTTACTTCTATTAAAACACTAGCATCTTTAGATGGAAGATCTTGAGGCTTATCGTATTCCGTCTTAATATCGTCTCCATCTCTTAAAACATGGACCAATGCAGAAAGCCAAGCACTTCTGATATTGTCTTCTGAAATAAAAAATACTTTTGCCATTTCTCTGTACCTCTTTTAAGTATTTTTATTATTTTTAGCTTTATAATTTTTATGTTAAAAGCTTAATAAAACCAAATCTTTTCATTATTGATACGAAAATAGAGAAATTAACTTAAAACTTATTCGTTATTGTAAGATTTTTTCAAGATCAGTTAAATTACTCGTAAAAATTTATCCAAATGAATACTTAAAATTAATAAAATTCATTTATTTAAAAAAAGCTTATTAAAATTTTAGAAAATA
>JBHLLE010000472.1:0-2589 GCA_048885945.1 Candidatus Hermodarchaeota archaeon
ATTATTTCGATTTCTTCTAAAGTTTTTTCTTTTTCTTCTAACTCTAATCTTTTCTTTTTTAATTCTAAATCTTTTTGACGTAATTCCCGCTCTTTATTTAGGATTAATTCTTCTTCTTCTGCTATCTGTTTGTTAATTAAAAGTTCTTCTTCGATATCTTCTTTAACTTCAGAAATATCTCTTTTTTTTTGTAATTCGTTTCTCATTTCCTCAATTGTTTCTCTCTGAATCTTTCTTTCTTTTTCTTGTAATTCTAATTCTTTTTTTTTTAATTCCAATTCTTTTATTTTTAATTCTCTTTCTTTATCTGTTTTGGAAACATCAAAATCAGATATTATTTCTTTATACTCTAATTCTGCTTCTTTAACTTCCAATTTTTTTTCTTTTTCTATCAACTCAGTTTCTTTACTTTCTAATTCCTTTTCTTTATCGGCTAGATCTTTTTTAGAGCCTTTAACTTCTGATTCTTCTTCCTCAACGATTTCTTCTATTTTCTCTACGGTTACAATTGATTTTAAAATATTATCTATTCTTTTCTTAAGATCTTCATTTTCTGAATTATTTTTAGCGTAATTAGCTAAAATTTTTGTAACTATTGAAGGACAATTTTTACCTATTGCCTTTAAGACTTGAATTGATTTCTCAACGACAAAATCTTTTTCATCGTTTAGTTTTTCTGTTATTTTCTCTATTATAGATTCGTTTTGAATCGATTTTTCTCCCCCAGCCATAAAAATTAGAAGTTGTAGGTACGCTTCTCGAACATTAGGATCGTCTGCTATTAATAATTCTTCGTAAAAAGGAAGAAATAAATCGCTTTCTTCTTCTACGATTGGTTTTAGATTTAATAGCACGCTATATCTTAATAAATTGTCCCGCTTAGAGAGATTTGTTAATAATGTGGGTACATCTATTACTGAATTTTCAATTAAAAACCGAATAACCGTTTTTCCTCCGTGTACTGAAGAAACTGCCTCAAGTATATTCTCTAATCTGTCAATATAATTCTCTTCTATTGAAAGATTGAGATATATAGATATTTTTTCCACAACAGCATCAATTTTACCTTCACTGGTCATTCTTTTTATTTCCTCCATAAATTTAACATCATTATCTACTTCAGTCATTTTATTCCCTCTATTTAATATAATTCTCTCTTATAACCATATCACATAAAACTCATTATAGAGTCTTTGGATAAAATTTAACATTAATCGTAAATCTCTAAATCTTAATGGATTTCTCTTTCCATTTTCGTTAATATTATTTGTTTCTAAATTAATACACAATTTAACTAATAAATTATTATTCCAATCCATTTTTAAATGAATTTCCTCACATAAAACCATCATAGTTTCAAGATCTTCGTAAAAAACATTCCAAAAGTAGTGATCTTTCTTAGATGGATTTTCTTCCATTACTGGAGCTTCAGAAATTGATTTAACTATATCTTTTGGTAAAATAGTAGTGATTTCTACGAATTTATTTGGTACTAATTTTACTTTAACTTCAGGAAAATATAGCTTATTGTAGAATTCGCAAATCGCTGCTAATAATTCTAAAGTTGCTATGTTTTCTCTATTAGCACTACATAATACATAATTCTCATCAATAGATATTATGTGAATGCGATCGTCAAATTTGAAGATCATATAATTGTGTTTTAAATAATATCGAAAATTCTCTCCATTCTTTATACGTTCCTCAAAAATTTTTAACGCATCGTCCCAGTTTTTAAATGAAATGAATTTATTTAATTTTCGATAATCTCCGTGAAAAAAAATATCCAAAAAATCTACTAAATATAGATACGCGTCAAACGGCTTATATACTACTGTTTTACCTCTAAAATCTCTTAATACAATGTTTTTTTGAACGCTATAACAAAATTTTGGTAAATCGTCTAAAGTTAAACCGTTTTTAATTCTCATCTTCAATAAAAATCTCCGAGTGCAAAGAGGAGTCAAAGTACATTGAATTCTATCAATCTGACACTCTTCAAAACATAAGCGGTTTATTCTTTTTATCAATAGATCGAGTAGTTCCGAATTGAACTTATCGTTAGTACTATCTTCAAGAAAATTTATAACATGTTTCGGTTCTAATGGCATATAATGTAATTTAAGAAATTTTAATCGTTATTTTAACGAAATCTAAAATAAGTAAAATTCGCGATCTAATATTTTTTATTGTTGTGAAAAGTTTTTCACCAGACTTTTCTTTTTATAAAAAATTATTAATGAAAATTTTTTTATGTTGTTTAAATAAAAACTGAATTGTTACAAAAATATCATAATTTTTTATGCTAAGACAAGTATATATTTTTCAGAATCAAAACCAAATTTTTAACCACTCATTAGCTTTAGCTTTAGGTAGTGAAGATTTTAAAAACGTCATAGAAGTAGTTGAGCCATATATGGTTATTCCCACTCCAGGACAGACTCTTCACAGATCTATTTCAAATTATCAAATATTTCATCGTTCTCATGGAACAACCTTTTTCCTTCTAATCGCGGATTTATCCGATTCTTTTGATTATGTTGATACGGTTTTAAAAAAATTTAAACGCATCACTCCCGATACCGATGT
>JBHLLE010000472.1:2599-4069 GCA_048885945.1 Candidatus Hermodarchaeota archaeon
ACGGTTTTAAAAAAAATTATTATTAAATTTAACGAACTCTTTCCAAAGCCTATCAATGTTTCAGAGACGAGTACAACTAAGGAAAGCTTTATCAGTTTTCTTTACGAGGCTCAAAAAACGCTACATTCTAAAATTACCATAATCGGTCCAATAGAATCAGGGAAAACTACTTTGTATAATCTTTTAAAAACTAGTGAAGAAAAAGGAATAATGGATTTTGCTAAATCTTCTATTTTTCAGATCGATGAGTTAAATTTTGATATTTGGGATTTTCAGCTTCATGATAATTTTTCACTTATGTGGTCAAAATTTATAGGAGGTTCGGATCTAACAATACTATTAATCGATTCTAAAAATTATAATTCTAAAATAATCGAGCATTTTCTAAGCCTTAAACAACAACATGCGAGACATTCCAAACTAATCTTAATTGCGAACAAATCAGATTTAGCGAGTAAAGAAGAAATCGATAGAATTAAAAGTTTAATTAATAGACCTAATGTTCAAGAATTATCGCTCTTAAATTCTAAAGCGGCAAGAGAAAAAGTCTTTTCTCTCGTAAAAAATGTTTTAAATTTAAAATCTGAACTTCCCGAAGATTTTTATAATCTAATTAATGAAGCAGAATCTGCAAGACTCGAAAATAAGATTGATGTTGCGATATCAAAATACGAAGATTTGATTACCCTAAGTAATGAATATCAAAATTTTTCGTATATCGAAAGTTTTAAAAAGAAATTAAAAGAGTTAAATGATCAAAAAGAAAAACAACTTGAACTAGATAGAAGGCGAAATGAACAAAAATATTTTGGAGCACCTGAACAAATAAAATTTACAAAAAAAATTTCAGTGAAATCCTTACCTAAAACGGACGCGAAAACCACAACAAATACTCCTAAAACAACTTTAAAAACTTATCCAAAACCTATTCCTAAAACAGTTCCAAAAACAAAACCTAAGACGATAGATTCATCCGAGAAATCTAAGAAACTTTTTCTAAAACCACAAGACATTAAAATAAGCTTAAAATCTAAAATAGAAAAAATCCATGAAATTCAAAAAAAAGGAGTGGAAACAATAAAATCGATTCCAAGTCGAATTTTAGAGAAAGCTGCCGAATTTACAGCACCAAAAGAATTGAGCAACGAAGAACAACTCCAGAGTTTAATTATCTCTAAAGGTAGCACTTTAAATATTAAATTATGTAAAAAATTTGTGGAAGAAATGGAAAATATCTTAGATTCCCTATTAACTAGACAAGATCTCGAATTCGCGGCAGAATCATTTTTTAAATTAGAAAACTTTGGATGAGATACATCTATTTTTAACTTGTTCTAATTAATTTTATAATTCTTAAGAGATTATTATTTTAATTAATTGATTTCTTTTTTTATTAATATTTGTTTTAGGAGTGAATAGAGAATGACAGTCATTCAAGAATTAAGAACTCGATTTACAGAATTGATGCGA
>JBHLLE010000473.1:0-4067 GCA_048885945.1 Candidatus Hermodarchaeota archaeon
AAGGACGAGTTTATCACCACAGCAGCTCACGAACTTAAAACACCCCTTATATCTATATCTGGGTATACAGATTATATTTTAATGAAATATAAAGAAATTTTAAATCCAGAAATAGGACACGATTTATTAATCGTTCAAAGAAACATTGAACGATTACAAACATTAATGAATCAACTTTTAGATGTTATGAAAATCGATTCACAAAAAATGCAATTGAATAAGGAATTAACAAATGTTCCTCAGACTATACACGATTGCATCAATGAATTAAGTTATTTAATAAAAGAAAAAAATCACGAAGTCATATGTAATTTTGACGATGATTTTTCTCTTCTATTAGATCCTGATAGAATTTTTCAAGTTTTTTCTAATTTATTATCCAATGCCATAAAATTTACTCCTCATAATGGTAAAATTGAAATTTCAGCCGAAAAAGACGAACAGAATAATGAATATGTTTTTAAAGTAAAAGATAACGGCGTAGGATTAAAAGATACTGAACTTGAAAGATTATTTAAGAAATTTGAGATTGTCAAGCAAGCAAATAATGAAGAATATAATAAAGGAACGGGATTAGGTCTTTATATCTCAAAAGGTTTTATTCAAGCACATGGAGGCAAAATTTGGGCAGGATCTGAAGGACTCGATAAAGGAACAACAATTTATTTTACTCTTCCATTATGATTATATCTCCATAATTAATAGGTTCTTATTTTATTAATTTATTTTTGATAACCTTAGCTATTATTTGATTAAAAACTTTAACTCTCGTATTAAATATTATTACTTCTCTTTAAATATTAAATAGTTAATTATTAAAATAAAAAATCAACAATGTTATTATTATCATTAATAGATGTCAACATTAATTATAGCAGAAAAAAATAAAGCTGCTAAAGCAATAGCAGAGGCTCTTGGTCAAGTAACTACAATAAAAAAACAAAAAAAAGTTTCTATCTATTCTATTCCCTCAAAAAAGATATATGTTTTACCGTTAAGAGGACACCTATTAGAATATAGAAATACTGAGGAATTTAAATCTTGGACTAAATCAGTTCCACGTGACATAATTACTAATCCAAAATCTATAAAAAAAGTACCAAATAATTACTCAAGACCTTATATTAGAGCGTTAAAAGAATACGGGGAGCAATGTAATAAAATTGTAATTGCTACAGATGCCGATATTGAAGGTTGTAACATTGGACTATTTGATGCATTACCTTTTGTGAAAAAAATCAATCCTAATATTGCTATATCTCAAATGTGGCTAAGTTCATTACAATCTAATGAGATTAAAAACAAGTTTAATGTTTTAATACCTCCAAAATGGAGCTGGGCAGAATATGGTGAAGCAAGAGCAATTATAGATGCCATAATTGGATTTTCTGCCACAAGAGAATTAACTAACTCGCTTCAATCAGTTTTGAAAAAATTCAATAGATTTTTTATTTCAATTGGGAGAGTTCAAACTTCGTTGTTGTATTTAATCTATTTGAGAGATGACCGTATAGAAAATTTTATTTCTGAACCCTACTATATTATTCAAGCTGTTCTGAACACTTACCCGTTTTTATTAAAAGTAGATCACGTTTCAAATCCTTTTAAAAAAGAAACTGATGCAACAACCATTTATCAAAAAATAAAAAGTGAAAAGACTGCTATAATTGTTGACCTTTCTAAAGCGTTATCCAAATTGAGTCCACCAACGCCTTTAAACACTTCTAAAGCGTTAGTTCTATTGACTAAAAATTTAGGAATAAGCGCTAAGGTAGCATTAAAAACAATGTCGGATCTTTATCTTAATAAATTAATATCGTATCCGAGAACTGATAGCGATGTATATAAGGATAATTTTAATCATATTGAATATCTTAGAAAATTTTCTAAGCACTCCGAATATGGAAAATATAGCAATGATTTATTAAACAAAAATCTCGTTAAACCAACTAAAGGTAAAAAAGATGCAGGCGACCATCCACCAATCACACCTATAGATTGTGTAGAAGTAAATAGCACTCGCTTTGAAAATAACCTACAAAGAAAAGTTTACGATATCTTAGTTCGTTATTACTTAGCTTTATTTGGTGAAGAAGCCACTGAATCTAAAACAAACCTAAATTTATTAATTAAAGACGAACCATTCAGAGGAAAATTAGTATCCCTTATTCACGAAGGATTCTTAGAAATTGCTCCATTTCTTAAAAAAAAATACGATTCTGAGATTCAAATTAAAGAAAAAGAACTCCCTATTAAATCCATCTCATTGGAAAAGAAAGAAACTAAGCCTCCTCCAAAATATACTGATACTACTCTTTTAAAATTAATGGAAAATAACAATTTAGGGACTAAATCTACGCGGCCATTAATTATTCAAATATTAGTAGATCGTAATTTGATTTTTCGAGATAAGCGACGATATTGTTGCACCGAATTAGGAAAATTCCTTATATTAAATCTAAAAGAAATATGGTTACCTTTTTTAAAACCCAGTTTTACGAAATTCATTGAAGATGAACTAGAAGAAATAAAAGTTCAGAAAAAAGATATGAATCACGTAATTGAGCTGGTTAAAAAAGAATTTTTGGCTTTATTCGATAAATTTTTAACTAAAAAAAAAGACTTTCTGCCTAAAATTACTCAATTTGAAAAAAAATTGGAAGAAAAATCTATTAATAATAAAACAGAAAAGAGATTTCCTATAACTAGTTCTTACTGTCCTCATTGTTCTACACATCCTATGCAACTTATCACTACCAAACAAAAGAAAAGATTTCTTGTTTGTACAAACGAAAACTGCGATAAAAAATATCTTTCAGTTCCAAAAAGAGGAAGAATATACATTTTAGATTCTATATGTTGTATTTGTGGATTTAATGTTTTTAAAATAGTTAGTCGTAAAAATAATAAATCTTTTACTTATTATCTTTGTCCAAATTGTTGGAACAAAGGTTTTAATACACAAGCCCGTTCTGGTTTTTGTTCTAATTGTAAAGACTTTAAAATTGTTAACGAAACTTGCGTAAAAAAAGAATTAATTGACCAATCAAAATAATTTAGATATCTATAAATCTAAATTTAGTAAAAGCTGCTCTTGTAAGTCCCAAAAAATTATCCGAAATCTTATAATATATCTTACCATTTACCATCTTTTTTCTTACAAAATTATTAGACGATATGTGATTAAGTGAACTGACCATAGTTTGCAAAGTTACAGGTCCCATATAGCCGTGTTGTTTTCTTGTTAGTCTTATAATTTCAGTTTGTTCGTGCCAATTCCCATCAAGTAAAGTCATTAGAATTTTGTTTTTAACAGGAGTCTTTAAATTTGTGATTTTATTAAATAGATTTGAATATTGTGGTTTAAACATGCATTTGACTAGGGTTGTAATATTAAACTCCTTTCCATTAAAATCTTCCAAATTAACACCTTTATGATAAAATCTATAAGTTTATTCTAGTTTAAAACGGTATTTATTATATGCCGCTCTTGTAAGTCCCACATAATTGTCACTAATTTTATAACACATTTCACCCCTAACAAACCTTTTTTCTACATAATTGCTTTGAAGCATATGATTTAATGAATTAATCATAGTACCTAGAGTGACGGCACCTAAGTATGGCGCATTTGAACGTTTTGCTAGACGTATAAGCTCTGTTTCAGAATGCCAATCCCCATCTAGAAGAGAGATTAGCAATTTATTTTTAATTGGTGTGTTAATCCCCCTTAATTTATTAAATAACGCAGAAAAATCGGGTTTATAGTACTTTTTTAACAATATATTAGTATCGACATTATTTTTAGGAAACTCTTCCAAAATAAAAACACCTTGATAATTCGTTTAAACTGCTAAAAAAATAAATCAAAGGATTTTATTTAATAAAATGTAATACCTAAATATTATCGAAAAATTAGAAACGATTTTGCATTATATCTTCGGGATTTTTTCTCTCATTATACCACATGATCACAACGTCCGGGTTCCACGTCAGAATATTTTCGAGGTTTACCACCAGATGCTCCTGGGCGATGGTGCCGCATACATTGACGCCGCCGGCCAATG
>JBHLLE010000474.1:0-4066 GCA_048885945.1 Candidatus Hermodarchaeota archaeon
TAAGTATTTTTAAATCGATTAAAAAATAATGTTTACACCTTTCTTTTCCAAAATTTTGACTGATTTCGGTAAAGATTCTAAATTTGTATTAGATAAATCAAGTTCTTTTAAAGAATTTAACTTTCCAATTGTTTCAGGAATATAATCTATTGGATTATTTCCAAGGCTAAGGATTTGAAGTTCTTTTAAATTACAAATAGTTTTTGGAATTGATTTTAATTGGTTATTATTAAAGTAAAGCGCGACTGCAACTTTTAAATTTCCTATCGACACTGGGAGTGATTTCAATTTATTATTATACGATTCTAAAACTCTTAATGATTTTAACTCTCCAAAAGATTTAGGGAGAGATGTTAACTGATTATGATGTATTACTAATTCATCAAGAACCTCTAAATCCCCTATAGATTCTGGAAGATACTTCAGTTGATTTCCATCTAATTCTAAACATTTAAGATTACTAAGTTTTCCAATGGTTTCTGGGATTGTTGTTAATTGATTATTCATTAATAAGAGCTTTTGGAGTTGGGTTAAGTTTCCTATTGATTCTGGAAGAGAAGTTAATTTATTATTTCTAATGTTTAGATCTATTAAAGATTTTAAGTTTTCTATTGAATTAGGAAGTCTAGTTAACATATTTAAATCTAAATTAAGAAATTGAAGCGATTTAAAGGGACCAATTGATTTTGAAAGTGTTTTTATTTGATTTAATCCTAAATTAAGCCATTTTAGCGAATCTAGCCTAAATATAGAATCTGGAAGTTTTTTCAATCTATTACCTTCTAAAGAAAAAGCTTCTAATGATTTTAACTCTCCGATATATTCTGGGAGTTCAGTTAGCTGATTTCTCTCAAGTTTTAAAGTTTTAAGAGACTTCAATTTGATAATGGATTTTGAAAGTGATTTAAGTTTATTCTCATTTAAAATGAGCGTTTCTAATTTAGATAATTCTTCTAAACCTTCAATTTCAGAAATATCTGATATACCTATATTAGATAAAATTAAATATTGATGAGAATTCAATTCTTGGACATCATATTTAATCCCATTATACTTAACAAACATAATCTCCGCTATATAACAATTCAAAATAATTGGATTTATAATTTAATTGTAAGAAGTTTTTTAATATTTGCATCCCATAAGGTTTCATCTTTATAGATTCGGGATGGAATTGAACGCCCTCCACAGAATATTTCTCGTACCGAACGTCCATAATAGTACCGTCATCAGCAGTAGCAGTTATTTTTAATTCTTGGGGGAATAAATCAGATTTAGCCGAAAGAGAATGATATCGAATGACCATTAATGAATTAGGATTATTTTTAAAAAAAAAATAAAAAAAAAAGGATTAAATGTTTCTATCTCTCATATAAATAAAATATTAATTTATTATAAAATAGCAACTATCTCTTTTATTTTCAAATTAATTTTTTAGAAAAGTGAAAAATATGGGAAAAGATAAAATAGGGAAATTAATCATACTAATTCTATTTTTATTTACAATTCTTACACCTACAATAACTATTTCATCTGCTCCAACTGGTGAAAACACATATGTTCCTCTGACTGGTATGGAATACAAAATTCATGTGATTGTTTTTTATTTTATTTGGCCTCAACTCTTATCAATTCTTTTTGTTGTAATCTTTCCGTTAATTTTTGTGCCTCTCTTTTTATTTATTAAGAGCAAAATATGGTACAACTATCAAAATGCCTATGTTGATATGGGGGAGCTTAAATTTTCTCTCAAGATTTTTTTTAAGAGGGGGATTTATATATCTCTACTTGTCATCGGATTAATTATTACCTTCTCAAGCTTTATAGAACCTAAACTGTTTTTAGTACCAGATAGATTAGAAGGTTCAAACTATCCAGATAATCTAATATTTGATCCTGACGTGATAAGTAGTTTAATCTTTTTATTTCTTCCCTTTGTTGTAGGAATATGGTCTGTAGGTTGGACTTTGGAAGATGTAGGATTAATGCATTATAAGTTTCCAAAAAAAAATAAACAAATGCTTTTTGAAATTGAGCCTATCCATTTGAAATATAATGGTGTTTTTAAAGGATATGCGGGAATATCGTCTATTCTTTTTCTCATTACTGCAATAATAGTTTATGTCTCTATATGGCCACCACATTTACTTCAAGTTGTAGCAACTATTTTGGGTTTGATGTTTTATACAGTACCAGCGTATTTTGTATATATGATTGTGGTTCAAAAAGTATTTCGGAAGTTGTATAGAAAAGGTTTGAAGGAAATCGAACAATTAACTGAAGAAAATATTACATTAAAATAATTTTTTTTTATTCTACTCTTTGATTATATACAATTCTTTTATAAGGATAATTTGTATAGATTTCTTTAAAAAAAAAGATTATTTTTTTAAATCTAAGAAATTACTTAGTATTTTCATACCATTTGGTTTCATTTTAATAGATTCGGGATGAAATTGAACACCTTCTATGCAATATGTCTTGTGGCGAACTGCCATTATTGTACCATCATCCGCCGTGGCGCTAATTTTCAAATCCTTTGGCAAAATATCTGATTTAGCTGTGAGTGAGTGATACCTTACCCCCATTAACGGATTAGGTAAATTCTCAAAAATATTTTCTTGATCATGGAAAATTTTTGAAATTTTCCCATGCATTGGTCCTACTTTAGCCCGTCCAACATATTCTATATCATTATTTGGATTTTCTAATTGACCAAAAGCCTCGACAATCGCTTGGTGACCAAGGCAAATACCTAAAATTGGAATATTAGACGAATATTCTTTAATTATAGGTATAACAGTCCCTGAATCATATTTTGGATGTCCTGGACCTGGAGATATAATGATTTTATTAATATTTAGATTCTTGACCTTCTCAACTGAGATATTATTATCCTCAATAATAATATTTGCATTAGGTGCTAATTGGCAGAAATAATTAACCAAATTATATACAAAACTATCGTAATTATTAATAAACAAAATATTCATCACTCCCTCGCCTCCGCAATTTTGATTGATTTTATTACACTATATAACTTATTATATGTTTCTATGAATTCATCGTGAGGCTGACTATCCGCCACGATTCCACCTCCCGCTTGAGCAAAATAAGTGCCATTCCTTCCAAATAAAGTTCTAATCGCTATAGCCATAGCGAGATCTCCATTAAAACTGAAATATCCTATAGAACCTCCATAAATTGAGCGATTTTCTGTTTCTAATTCTTGTATAATTTGCATAGCACGGAGTTTGGGCGCTCCTGAAAGTGTACCCGCGGGAAACATACTTTTTAAAACTTGATATCCGTCTAATGGCGTTCTACTTCTGATTTTACTCACAATATGTTGGACTTTTTGATATTTTTGGACTGTCATAAATTCATAAGTATCAACAGTACCAGGATAAGATACTTTAGCAAGGTCATTTCTCCCAAGATCTACCAATTGGAGGTGTTCCGCTTGCTCTTTAGGATCGTTAAGCAATTCTCGTTCCAATTTCATGTCTTCTTCAGGCGTTTTACCTCGTCGTATGGTTCCCGCGATTGGCACGGTGTGAAGAATATCTTTGTTTTTAGAAATTAGAGCTTCTGGGCTGCTTCCTATGATTTTCACATTATCAAAATTAATGTTGTACATGTATTGAGAAGGATTTAGCACGCGTAGCACCTCGTAAATTTTCATGGGATCTATTTTACTCTCCGTATATAATCTTCGGGAGATAACCGCCTGAATAATATCGCCGGCGAAAATGTGCTCTTTAGTTTTTTCGACCATCCTTTCGTGAGCCGATTTTGACGTATTGGATCGAAAAGTAGATTCGTCCACTTCTTCAATGTCAAATGAAATTTTCTTTTTTCCGTTTATATTATTATTTCTGTTGAATAAACTAAGCTGATAGCGGATATCCTTATCTTTTGAATAATCGTCAATGCTATTATCAATCATGAACAATGCGTTGGATTTATGGGAATAAACAAGCACCTTAGTATACAAGCCCATGAGAATATCTGGAAAATCGCTGGTTGATTTATAACCAACATAGGGCGCAACCACGTCATATCC
>JBHLLE010000475.1:0-4063 GCA_048885945.1 Candidatus Hermodarchaeota archaeon
GGAGAAGGAAAGAGCTCTCCAAAAGAAAAAGGAATTATTAGAAAGAGAAAAGGAATTAGCTGAAGTGGAACTAGAATTAAAAGAAAAACATATTAAAGAAAAAGAGCAAAAAATAGTAGAAGAAGAAACTGAAAGAATGAAAGAAAAAATCCAAGATTTCGAAGAAAATAAGAAATAAGATCTAAATATTTTAAATATAACTAAATAATGTCTTTTTATTAGGCTATAAGAAGGATGTAAAGAAGCCCTAAAATAAGGGTAATTTTTTATAAATTGAATGGAAGAACCTTTTATCCCGCTAAAATTTTTAAAAAAATTTTTAATTTCCAATAGCTCCAGGAATTAGAATAATAAAATTACTTCCCTTAGTGTAATCTCCTTTAACTCTGTTTTCCACCCATATTTTTCCATCATATTTTTTTATTATTTTTTTTACTAGTGATAGTCCTACGCCCATTCCTTTTCCACCTTTATGTTCTTTTTCATATCGTTTAAATATTAATTCCTTACGCTCGTCTGCTACACCTATTCCATTGTCTATAAATTCCATTTTAATATAATTTATGTTTTCCTCCATTATTTTAGATATCTTTATTGATATGTTCACTTTTTCATTGCTGTTATACTTTACTGCGTTATTAAGGAGATTATCAAATGCTTCTTGCACAAGATAATTAGCTTTAACGGTAACATTTTCATTAAAGCAATCGATTTGAATATCAAAATTTTTATCAGTGTAAATATTTTTTACAAATTCAATTGAATTTTTTAATAGAATATTTATTTCAATTGCATCAATGGGTATATCTCCTTCTTCTAAATTTGAAAGAGTGTGAATGTTGGATATAAGATTAGCTCCCCTCCTAACTTGTTTTTTAATAATATGTGATATAGCATTTACATCCTTATTTTTTTCAGAATCTGAAAGGTAATATTTAATAAGTTCGGCAGAGGTATTTATCGTTTGAAGTATGTTATTTATATCGTGAGCGAAGAGGTCTTTATAATAATTTGCGCGCTTATAGGCTTTGCGATATTTTTTTTCGGATTCCTTTAATTTTTTTTCTGCTTCTTTCTTATCTGTAATATCGCGTGTTACACCTAGAATTCCAATTGCTTTTTGATTCTCATCGCGTAAAAAAGTTACTACTATCTCCTTATTGATAATGGAACCATTTTTATGTATTTGGTCGACTTCGAAAACTCGTATTCGTTTTAGTTCCTTATCTTTTCGTCTTTCGATTTTTAATTCTTCTTTAAACTGCTCAATCAAATATTTAGATGACGCAGGCGTATGGTATTGATCAATCTTCAAATTTAACATTTCTTCCACTGTATAACCTGATGCATTTTGAGTTGAGGGGCTTACAAATGTTAAATTTAGGTTCATATCGGTAGTCCAAATAACATCGTTAGCATTTTCCGAAATTAATCGATATCTTTCTTCAGATTCTCTTAATTTTCTTTCAGCTTCCTTTCTTTCACTAATATCGCGTGTTATGCCAATAATTCCTATCGCTTTTTTATTTTCATCCCGTAACCATGTAAGAATTAGTTCTATATCAATTATTGTACCATTTTTATGTATTTGTTGAATTTCAATCTTACGTACTCGATCTTTTTTTTCTGTTCCTTGTTTTTCTAACTCCAGTTCTTCTTTGAATGCTTCAAGTAGAATTTTTATTGAATTGGGGGTTGTAAATTTTTGAAATCCCAAATCTATTGTTTCTTTATTGGTATAACCAAGAACTTTTACACAAGTCGGACTAATATAGGTAAATTTTAAGTTCATATCAACTGTCCAAATAACATCGTTAGCATTTTCCGTGATTAAGCGTAAACATTCCTCTGACAGACTCAATTTTTGCTCCGCTTCAATTCTGTTTGTACTATCTTCAATTAACACTTGGATTAATGGTCTTCCACCTATATTGATTATTGATGAGTGAACAGATCCCCAAAATGTGTTTCCATCTTTTTTATTAAATTCTACATCTACAGGAGGTAATGATTCTCCTTTCACACTTTTTTTTATTATTTCAAGCAATAATGGAATGTATTTTGGTAGAATAATGTTAAGTCGATCATATCTTTTACCAATTAATTCTTCTCTTGTATAATCAAAATCTTCCACTTTGGAATTGCAATCTTCGATTACACCTTTAGAATTAACTAATATTATAATAAAAGGGGATTTCTCAAATAAAAACCGATATCGCTCTTCAGATTCTTTTAATTTTCTTTCAGCATTTTTTCGCGCTGAAATATCACGTGAGAGTCCTATTATACCAATAGCATTATTGTCATCATCACGTAAAAATGTCGCTGATACTTCCACATCAATAATTTTTCCATTTTTATGTATTTGTTGTATCTCATACCTTCTAGACCTTGTTAAATCCTTATCAGGTAATTTTTCAATTGCCAATTCTTCTTTAAATATTTCTGCTACAATTCTTATGGATTCACGAGTTGTAGTTTTTTGAATCGACAATCCTTTTAATTCTTCAGGAGTATATCCAAGCATTTCATATGAAGCAGGAGAAGCAAATGTTTGTCTTAAATTCAAATCCATTATAAAAACAGCTTCCTTTGAATTATCTGTAATTAATCGATATCTTTTTTCTGATTCTTTTAATTTTTGTTCAGCTATTATCCGTTCAGTTATAATTCTTGAAATCAGTAGTGCTTTTTCTTTTCCATCTTTGTCCGTAAATACTTTTCCTCTAATTTCAAGCCAATCATAAATTCCTTCTTTATTTAACGCTCTCAATACTATAGATCCTTCGCCATTTTCAAAACCTTTTTTAAAAGCTTTAATGGTCATATCTAAGTCTTCGGGATGGATGTAGTTCAATGCGGATTTTCCAATTGTATCATTGCTTGTTAATCCTCTTAATTTCCTGTGAACTAATTCATTTCTCCATTCAATTTCAAGGTTTTTATTTACAATAACTATTAAATCATTCGCATTTTCAGTAATTAAGCGATGTCTTTCTTCGGACTCCTTTAACTTCTGCTCTGCAAATTTATTTTCAGAGATATCTCGGATTACACCGTAAAACTTCCCATTCTCCATATATGCTCCTCTAGCTGAACAATAAATGTAATGCCCATCTTTATGTAGAGTTCTATATTCTACTGTTAAACTCTTTTTAGTATCGTAACTTTCTTTTAATATTTTAGCAACTCTAGGAAGATCTTCTGGATGAATAAATTTATGTATTCGTTTACCTTTAATTTCATTAAAGGTAAATCCAAAGATAGTATAAAGTTGAGGGCTAGCATAGGTAAATTTTCCTTTTAAATCTACTTCTAATAATAGATCTGAAATACTATTAACTAAATTTCTATGTTTTTCTTCAGATTCTTTTAGTTTTTGTTCAACGGTCTTACGGTCATTTATATCTCTTGCTATCGATAAAATTTTTTTCGTTCCTTTACTATCATAGAAAATTCTTCCTCCGAACTCAAACCATTTATAATTTCCATTCTTATCTTTGAACCTCGCTTGATACGAACCATAACCTCTTTTTAAATTTCTCAAAGTTGATTTAATTGCGTGTCTTCGATCTTCAGGATGGAGGAATGGCAAATGAGTTAAACCATATAAATCTTCTTTCTTATATCCTAATAATCTTTTATGCACTTTTTCATTAATGTACTCAAATTCGAATTTATCATTCAACACTCTAATTAATTCATTCGCATTTTCAGTAATCAATCGATATCTTTCTTCAGATTCTTGTAATTTTTCTTCCGCTAAACTTTCCAAATTATCAATGTTTCTTGATACTATTAGGATTTTTAGGTTCTCATTCTGGTCTAAAAAGATTTTTTTTTTGAATTCATATAGAAAATAGTTATTGTTTTGATCTTTAATTCTTAATTTTACAATATTGTTGTTTTCTTTAAGATTCCCGTTAAAAATATTAGCTGCTTTTTTTTGATCTTGCCAATAAATAAGCTCCATTAGGTTTTTTTTTAGTAAATATTATCCCTATAAATGCAAACGAGAAAGTTCCCGTGGATTCAATAACTACAGAAATACAAAATTGGGTTG
>JBHLLE010000476.1:0-4062 GCA_048885945.1 Candidatus Hermodarchaeota archaeon
GAATATAAAATAAGAATTAGTAGCTAAAACAGATCGTGAAACACTTCTTTCACGAAGAAATTTCTATACCTATATCATATAAATATGTAATATTTATGATCTTATTTTATATACTCATTTTCTCTAAACCATTTTATTGCCTTCTCAATCGTTTTTTTGATGGGTGTTTGTTTTAAACCCAATTCATTTACTGCCTTGGAACAATCAAAATGTTCGCCCATCTTTCCTAAGCGCACTTGAGACACTGTTACAATGGGGGGTTTTTTTGTAATACGGGAGGATACCTGACTTAAATATCCTACTAATAATGCAACTCTATAAGGAATTTTATGTTTTGGTGCTTTAACTTCAGCGACTTCTGCAATCATATTGAAAAATTCTCCAACAAACAAGTTTTCATTGCCGAAGAGATATCTTTCGCCAATTCTTCCTTTTTGAGCTGCTTGAATGTGCCCACGGGCTACATCTTCAACATCAATAATGTTTATAGCACCTTCAATATACCCTGGCATGTCCCCATTGGCAATGTCCACAATTAACGCCCCAGAAGGTGTCGGCTTGCGGTCCCTAATCCCAATGACTAAAGTTGGATTTACTATTACTAACGGAAGACCTTTTTCACAAATCTTTATTGCTTCTATTTCAGCAAGGTATTTTGAGATGGCATAGTGATCTTTTGCCTCCCACCCATTGAATTCAGCGTCTTCTGTGACATAATTTCCAGCACCATGCGACCCTATCGTGTTAGATGTGCTAGTATAAACCACCTTTTCTAATCCTTGAGAAAGGGCTTCCTCAAGAATATTTTTAGTCCCTTCCACATTAATATCGTAAAATAATTGGGTATTAGGCGACCAATGAGCAAAATAAGCTGCGGTATGATAAAGAGTATCGCATCCTTTCAGCGCTTCTTTTACAGCTTTCCTATCCCGAATATCGCAATAGACTTTTACCACATTTAAATCGTCAATATTTCGAGTATCACTGTTCTTTCTAATAGTAACTCTTACAGTTTCGCCATCTTTAAGTAGTTCTCTTACAACATTTGAACCCATAAACCCATTTGCACCTGTCACTAAAACTGTCATTCTAATCACTTTTTAAAATAATATTGCTGACAAAATTACTAATTCTATATGTAATTAAATAATAATTAAAATTTAGACGATGTTTAAAATTATTCCAAAGATACTATTGTAGAATTATTTATTTTTATATTTATCTCCCCCTTTTGATCCTTTCAATGACTTTCCGTCTATTTTGTTTATAGATTCGACAATTTTAGGATCAGCATCCACCGCTCGTTTATAGATTCTTGAAAGAAATAGTGTCATCCATGGAGAAGGTTCTTTTTTTTGACCAAAAGAATAATTTTTAAAGTACATGTAAATAGATTTAGGTATAAATTTACCATTAATTGGAAATTCAATCAAACTTACAGCTACCAGCTCTTTAAAAGCTTGAGTCTTTATCAATTCAGGGTAATGACTCGTAGCATCTAAAATAACTCCAATATTATACCAAAAAAAAGGCGCTCGAGGTAATCTAAAATTTTTTCCATGACCAAACATGTAGGGTTTATGAATTGATCTATTCATCCAACAACTTAAAAGTGTTTTTCCGGTCTCTATTAAATGTTCAGGCCAATCTTTATCGTCTAAAATCCAATATCCTCTTAATGCATCTGCAACAATCATAGGGCATACGTCATTCACTCGTCCTGGTCCTCTTCTCTTATAGTACAACCACGGTTCGCATTTCCAACCCCATCCTTGAGTAGTCTTCTTTAATAGCTCGCTCATTCTATTAAACCCACTTTTAACTCGTTCGTCGTCTTTTAACCCTGCTAATAACAAAACACTTACTATAAAATTATGATCACATAAAGCACTTGACCACATAGGGTATTTAGTTTTTGTTTTTCTGTCATAAGCTTCAATATAAGCCAAAAATTGGCCTAGTTGTTCATCTTGGTGATCTAAAATTTTATCGATAGCATTCTTCATTCTTGGATCATCATTTATATTGACACCCCAGTCAAGTAAAAGCCACAATTGGTTTGGTAAATAATCAGCTCTATTGTGAGCTTTAACAAAATTATTTTCCCAGTCTGATAAATTATTTAAAAGTTGCTCTACTTGTGGATCTTCTAAAACTTCTTGATGCGCATTGATAACATCTGGATGGTCAGAAGATAAATTAAGTAAATCTGTTAAAGTTCTATAAACAGTGAAAGATTCATTAGATTCGAGTAGGTATTTTCGAGGATCTGCGGGAAGGAGTTTTATCCACTGAACCTCTGATTTCGCTAATTTTTGGATTTCTAATGAGAATGAGTTTGATGACATACTTATGAAAATTTTTTTTTATTTATTTGAAACTATACAATATTCTCTATATATACATTCTAAACAGTGTTTATTTGGAGTTCTTCTAATGGTAATAAATGTGAATAGTATTTGGAAAATTAATAGAGCTATCATAACAATCGCGAGAATAATATTCATTAGGATATAGATACAAATAAATATTATACCTATTATTGTTGGAAAATACCACTCAAATAATAGAATGGGAAATATTATTTTTTGTCTTTTAAGAAATTCGTCTCCTGAATTTTTAACATATTCTTTAATAGAATTATATTGCTCTCCTAAACTATAAACACATTTCTTACATAAGAATAATTTTGTAAATATAAATGTAAAAAACAGTTCAAAACTTAGAAAAACAATCATTAAGATCCAACTGAACAAAAAAAGAATTATATTAGCTGAAACCATCCTAATTATGTTTAAAGCAGTAAATGCTTTATCCTCTCTACCTGGACATATTTCTGGAATTTTCATCATATATCACCACTTTAAATCAAATTAAAAGGAAAAAAAATTATTAATTAATCTTGCGTAAGATCATATTCAAAAACATTAAGTTTTTCAAAAATAACCGCCAATGTAATTCCAAAAAGGATTATTCCAATCATCGTATTAAACAATTGTATTAGTATCAAGATTGACGGATAATTAAATATCATATATTGATTGAACGCTTCTGGTACCGCTTTTATAAACGCAATAATTGCACCATAAACGAGCCCTTTTTGCCACTTCTCTCTTGGTATACTTTCATAAAACAATATATATATACAAATAATTACAATATCGTAAAAGATTCCAAATAGCAGCGTAAGTAAAATCCAATTTACAACACCTCCAAATTCATTCATATTTTTTACTGAAGGATGGTTTGCATATTGGTTATAAATTCCTGCTACTAAAGGATTTAAGTATAGGAGGTTTCCGATTATCATAGATATTAGCATGACGATTAAAATACCAATAGAAGCTTTCTTTTTATTTATTGTGTATTTCTCTTTCAATTTATTCCAATTCCTTAAATTCTTTAAAATTTCATCAGAGATTTATTAAATTATTCTAGAGCACGATATAATTTATTTTTTAATGTCAATAACGTCTGATTAATCTTACAAGGGTATATAAGGCAAATGTACTAAATTTATATTAAGAGTAAAAAAAGTGGACGCTTTAATTTTGGATGAGATTGATTTTAGAATTTTAAAAGTATTAGATAGAAAGTGTAGGACTCCTTATTCTGAAATTGCGAATAAATTAAATTTATCAGTTCGAGCAATATCTAATAGAATTTCGTCTATGATGGAAATGGGCGTAATTAAATACTTCTCGGTTGCTTTTAATTACACCCGATTGGGATACAGAAATTTTATAGCTTCTTGCAGACCTAATGAAGGTATAACACCAGAAAATCTTTATTTTGAACTCCAGAATATTCCTGAAATTACAGAATTATGGCAATTACTCGATGGGAGTATTACATTCCCATTCTTTATTAAAAATTCTATGCAACTTGAAGATGTTTTAAATAGAATTCTTAAATTAAAAGTGAAATTAAATGGATATGTTGAATCAAGAATGCATCTATCTGCTGAGTATCCTTTTTCTCCTACAGACTGGAGAATTATCTATAATAAACTGCAGTTCTGCCATTGTTAAAATATCAACAAAAGTAATATTCCTAAATTCT
>JBHLLE010000477.1:0-4062 GCA_048885945.1 Candidatus Hermodarchaeota archaeon
TTCTACTTCTTCTATTCTTAGATCATCTATTTCGCCTAGAGAAGGATAGAATTTTTTTATCAACATATATAGATTCTCTTTTATGGAAAGAAAATTGTCAAATACGTTATTTGATATAATTATTTTTGAAGTTATTCTAAAATCAATTAGCTGTTCAAAATTCAAAGTTTTAGAATAATTTAGGTATTTCAACAACGATAAAATATTTTCTTTCTTATTTTCTAGTTTTAAAGCTTTTAGTATTAAATCTGTATAATTCTCAAACCAATTATATTCTAACATTAAAAATTCGTGTAAAAAAAAATGAATATTATTCCTAACATCCAGAGATTTATCGATTAATAATTGAACGAATAAATCAAAGTACTGTTCTATTAGATTTGGGCTGTTAAGAATTAGAAATCCAATTATAGAAATAGTGTTAATCCTTAATTTTTCATTCTCAGATTTTATAAATGGTTTAGCTTTCTCGATTAAACGATCAGAAATTAATTTTGGATAGTTTTCTGCTATTATGCTTAAAATATAAGTTATTGGAACAAGCTGATCATCATCCTGAAGAAGATCTTCAAGTTCGCTAACTGTTTTAGAAACTTTTACCATTTTATTCTTTTCTATATACTTATTTAATCGCGAAATAATTGGTAAAAGACTCGAATAGTCTTGAAAATCTTCCAAATTGAACATAATTAATAAGAACTAATGTTTAGTTCAATAATAATTTTTTCAATGGTTCAATTTTTAATAAATCCTCAAGTGTTTCTAAAATAAAATCAGGTTTAGAATCCTTTAATTGATCTGTAGTACCATGTCCTGATAATAGTGCTATACTATTCACATTAGCATTTTTAGCACACATTATATCTGTTGGAAGATCTCCCACGTAATAAACTTTCTTCAAATCAATTGGTAATTTGGACGATTTTTTGATTTCCTTTAATGCTAAAAAAATAGGATAAGCGTGTGGTTTTCGAAAAATCGTATCATCTCGAGATAGAAATACTGAAAAGTATTTATCTAATTGAAATTTATTTTTATAAAAATTTAATCTTTCTCTACTAGTATTTGAAACTATTCCTGAAACTATCCCATTTTTCTTAAATTTAGCTGATATGAATTTAATTTGAGGGTTTAATTTTTCGTAGATTTTTTCGTATTTTCTATAGGATTGCCTAAATCGAATAAAAAATAATTGTCTTTTGATTATGTTGGGAATAAAAGATTTGTACATCTTATTCACCTCTCTGAGAGCTTTCAATCTATTTTCAGAATCTGCTTCTTCAAAATATCTAGCAAAATCGATAAGTCTTAAGTTCTCTATATTTTGCCAATTATACCACTTATTTTTAAGATATATTAAGGCAGTGTATTCAAGTGCTTTTTGGGTTAAAATTACTCCATCCAAATCAAATAATACAATTATAGGAGAGTGCATATAATATTAATTAAAATTAGTAAATCATTCTTAAATTTAACCATAACGCCCAATCTAATTATCATTAAATTATATGGTTAGTTTATTTTAGTTTATTATTCGAAAAATAAAAAATTAAGAAAAAAAAATTACCAAATAAATTATTAGATATTTTTAATCTATCTCATCGGGCTCAACTGAGATGTGGCTAAGCAGAAAATCAATTTGTTCAGATTTTTTATTCACATTAAGCACGGTAGGTAATGCAATTATCTCATCAGCTCGTCCAGGCATTAAAACAATAGTCCCCGCTCTCAAAATAAAAAATTCGAACACGTCAGGAATCGTTTTTTTAAGTCTTAGGCTTTTTACGGGATACCTTTCAGCGGCGCTAAAGATCCCTTTCTTATGATAAATTTCGTTTCTTTCCACCTTCCAATAGTCAAAATAAGCATCTAATACTACAACAATCAAGACAACAGCTAAAATGATTGTAATAGTCATATAAAATTCCCAGGTAATTCCAAGATTAAATTCAATTTCTTGTATAGTTGGTCCCGAATAAATGGGATAGATAAAGAATATACCTACTAGTATTAGAATAACAATAGCCAATATTAGTATAAAAAATTTAGAAGATGAAAAGTCAAAAGCAATCACGAATAAATTGCAAAAAAGCATAATCATCCAGAACGCTCCAAGCCATTGAGCAGGACTACCTAACACAAATTGAATGGGCCATAAGACTAACGAAGTAAACAATAGTGGATAAAAGAATATCACTTTTGGATAACTTCTTAAAATTACTTCATCTACTGCTTTAACAGGCTTTTTCTTTTTCTCATCAGCCATTCATATCACTTCTTTTTGTATTATTTTTAATTAATAATTAGATTTTGTTAAAATATAATATAGTGTGTTCCTATATAAAACCTTGTCATATCAAGCAAATTAATAAGCATTTTAAATCTTAAAATAAGAATTTTAAGCTATGAAGAAACAAAAAAAGAAATATTCGATTTTTCAATTAGTTAAAATTTACTGATAATATTTAAATGATTAAGTATTAATAGAAATCTCTAATCGACATAACCATTCTATATGAAAGCTCTATTTGCTGATTTCCATTATCACTTATATTCATATGACCGGGTAAAAGGTATTTCACATCCAAATCGTTTACTTGTTTTATTGAGTTTTTAAGACTTTCTAACGAACTACCCGGGAAATCAAAGCGTCCAAAAGACCCTCCACAAAAAACAAGATCACCTGGAATTAAAATTTTATTCAATGGATCGTAATAACTAATTGAACCTATTGAATGTCCAGGGGTGTAATGAATCTGAAATTCGAATTCAGAATTTATTTTTATTTTTTCTTGCCCCTTTAAATCAAGTACTTTTAATGGAACGATATTTATTCCAAACATGCTAGGTCTTATTCCTAAATTTCCAGGAAATATTTTAGATTCATCACCTTCTGTTAAAATATTTGCAGTTTCTCCATACGCATAAATTTGAGGAGGTGCTTCTTTTAAAATTTCCACTAGAGGATAAAGACCTAATACGTGATCCACATGTTCGTGAGTTAAAAATACTTTTGTTATATTCTCAACCGTTAAATCTAATTTTTTAAGCCCATTTATTAACCCTTTCAATGATATACCATTTCCTGCGTCGAATAATGCAATTTCACCTGACTTTTCAACAATACAGTATTGATTGCAATCAAGCATCTGGTTTTCTGAAAAAAAATACACATTCTTTAATACTTCTTTACCTCTTTTTTCAGAACTTTCTCTAGAAAAAAACATATGTGATTAACCAAGATTTTAATTAAAAAAATAAAATCTTCTTTATTTTAATGTTTTTTCTTTATAAAATTTAATATATCTCAAAAATAATTAATATTTATGGAAAACGAAGCCAATATAGAAGAGATTAAATCTAAAATAAATTTTGGAATTAAGTTTTGGTTAAAGTATGAAAATAAGAGTATTTTAGGTTCTGGATGGGCAAAATTACTCGAATATATTAATGAACATGAGGGTGGTTCATTAACTCAAGCAGCAAAAGATTGTAATTATTCTTATAAATACGCATGGAATATATTAAAGAGAATTGAGAATAGAACTGGGATAACTCCTGTAGAAACTGGCAAAGGTGGTCGAGGTGGTGGCGGTTGGATACGATTAAATGAATTTGGTAAATATCTCTTGTATATTTTTTCTGAATTAAAATCTGAAATTAAGAAAATTGAGAAGAAGCTCGATATAAATCTAAAATTACACCTATAATTATATTTTAATTTTAATATTGATTATTAATTTCAATAATTATAAATTAATAATTTAGAGTACAAAATAATTTATTTTAAACGATTATTGTCATGGGGGAAAACCAATTAAAATCATTCGCAGAAACTAAAGTATCTGAAATCATGGTAAATGATCCTCTCTACATAACTCCTGAAGAAAAAATAAGTACAACCGAATTATTAATGCTTAGAAAGAAAATAAATGGACTTCCTGTAGTCAACAATCATAATCAAAAGAAAGTTATAGGAATCATAACTCAAAGGGATATTCGGTTAGCTAGATTTGCCATAAGTTTAGAATCTCCAAGTACCATCGTGGAGAATTTAATGAC
>JBHLLE010000478.1:0-4058 GCA_048885945.1 Candidatus Hermodarchaeota archaeon
CCTTTCCCCATCTATTAATTCAGATAATATTTTTGGAGAGAACCATGAATTATCGCGAAATTCAAGGATATATCTATTAGTCAACGGTATTTCATTTATCAACCATTTTATTTTTTGAAAATGTTTCTCTGAATATTTAAACCAAGGAGGAAATTGAAATAAATAGGCTAAAACCTTATCTTTTAGGAAGCTCAATCTTTCAAAAAATTGAATAATAGTTGTTTCAACATTCGAATCAAATAATTTGTGTGTGATCTCTTTCCAGACTTTTATAATAAAATGAAAATCTTTTGGTACATAAGAATTCCATTTTTGTACTGTGTCTATAGTCGGGAGATTATAAAAAGTTGCGTTTATCTCAACAATATCAAAATATTTTGAGTAATATTGTAAATGTTTACGTCTTTCCATAGTTTTTGGATAAAATGGACCGACCCAGTCTTTATAATCCCAACCAGCAGTTCCAATTTTAATTTTTACCATTATAAATAAATTAGATATGAAATCTGGAATTACTTCTAATATTAGAAAAAAAAATCATAAAAAAAAATAGCGCTTATAAATCTATAACTTTTTTAAGATCTATATAGAATATATAGGATATATAGTTATATATATTTATAAATTATAAATACTTTTAAGAATTGAAGATCTTGAAAAAAACTTATTAAGGAAGTTAATAATAACTTATATTTTGAAAACAAGAAGTGCTAAATTGATGAATTCTATCGAACCATTCTTTGATATGGTGAATTTTAAAAAATGGAAAGAGTCATCAATGGAGCGTCACGATAATTATAATTTTGAGTCAAAAATAGATTATATCTTTGATAGAACTCCATCAGAAAAAGAATCTTCTTATCTTCTTGAAGTTTTTTTTTTTATTCCAGAAAGTCTCCAAATAAATAAAGAAAGCTATTCTAAGGAACAATTTTTCTTCGATTTAAACAATCGAATACGTTTTAAGACCCCTCAGATGACTATCCAAGGACTTCTTGATAAGAATAATAAATTATCTCCTATATATGTAATTTTAAAAAAATTAAAAGAGATAGAATATGGAGATATTTCCCATGAAACGCATATACGCATTGAAAGAGAAATAAGGTTATTAGCGTGTATAGTAAAAGTATCGTTAAGAGATCAATTTTCATTTATTTTAGCATTTTCTCAAAAATTAAAGAAACAAGGGAATTTTACGGCTGTGATTAGTAATTATCTAGACGATATTGAAAAATTCGAATCAAAAATGAATTTTTTAAGAGAAACTTTTTCTATATCCCAGATTCCGTATAAATTACAAGAAGCACTTCAATATGCTGATGAATATATAAGTCTTCAAATAAAATCGTGGATAGCTCAAACCATTAAAGAATTGGAGCAACAGATTGATAATAAAATTCGCAATAAAATGATACAAATAATTGAACGAGAACAAGATTTTAGAGAACGTATTAATAGTCCTTTAATTTTAAAGAAAAATTCAGAAAATGAAGCATTTACATATTATGAAAGTATTTTAAAAAAATACGTTCAAGGTGTTCTCTATTTAGAAAAAAAGAAAAAAGATCCAAAATCTCGCTCATTAGAGTTTTTATATTCGTTTGCTGCAGGATTAGCTATGTTTTTGTCTTTATTTCTAACGGTTTTATTACTTACGGCTTATGATGTTAATTCAATCCCGTTTATTATATTAGCAGTTGTAATTTATATATTGAAAGACCGCATAAAGGAAATATTTAGAGGAATTTCACAAAGAGCT
Organism: Candidatus Hermodarchaeota archaeon; assembly: GCA_048885945.1. Lineage (GTDB taxonomy): Archaea > Asgardarchaeota > Lokiarchaeia > Sigyniarchaeales > SOKP01 > LW40-45. The sequence continues at coordinate 1,763 of JBHLLE010000478.1, forward strand.
GTTGGATTAGTCTTTCCAGACCAAAGAGTAGATATTGTTGACAAGTTTTATCAAGTAACAATTGGTGAGAGTAGAGAAAAAGTACATTTTATTGATTGGGAAAATGTACCAGCTGAGATTCTTCGAGTGAGAAGTTCAAGCAATAAAAGTCCTTTAGAGGAGGAAGGAAAACCAGAGATGGTTCTATCGTATCTGCAGAAAATCACATTATTAAATGAAAAAATTGATGAGATTCATAAAAGAAAGAAAAACCTATCAAATATTATCAGGTTTAATATTCGAGATTTTTTAAAATATGCTGACGATCCAATTCAACATGAACTTCTTTGGAATAGTAATACAACTGAAGTTGAAGACCTTTCAATTTCAAAAGTATACCATCTTAATATTGTCTTAAAACTTTCTTCTTATAAAGGAAAAGAAATTAAAAGACTCTTTTTCAAGAAATTTCGAGTAATTCTAGACCAGAAAGGTATAAAGAGAATAGAAGAACCTAATATTTCATGGTAAATTTTCTTATTTCTAACAAAAATCTTTAATATATCTTTAATGTATGTATATTTAAGCATGGTAAAGATAGATTGGGAAAATAAAAAAGATATTTCGGATAAAATTTTAGAAAACAAGGAATATTACAAAGATAAATTTGAAAAAATAGATATTTCGCCTCCAAATTCCACAAATGAATTATTTAAGGAAGATAATACTAAGCAATGGACCAATAGATTAATTTGGGGAAATAATCTTGAAGCTCTTTATTATCTTTTAAATGATTTTGAAGAACAAATTAATTTAATATATATAGATCCTCCTTTTTTTTCAGGTTCTAATTACCATATAAATATTAAGTCTAAGAATAACACATATGATACAATCGCTTATTTTGATCACTGGGATAATGATTTAGACTCGTATTTAGAAATGCTATATGAAAGACTATTAATTAGTAAAGAGTTGTTATCACAAAACGGTTTAATTTTTATTCATTTAGATTGGCATGCCAGTCATTATGTTAGGCTAATTTTAGACGAGATTTTTGGTCAAAATAGGTTTGTGAATAGTATTGTATGGTACTACTATAATAAATATTCTGCAAGTAAGAAAAACTTACCAAGGGCTCACGACGATATTTTAGTATATTCCAAATCAAATAATTATACTTTCAATGAAATCCGAATTCCACGAGAAAAACCAAGAAAACAGTTAAAACGAGAAATGGTAAATGGGGTATTAAAGAATGCTAAAGATAAAGATGGTCACGTAATCTATCGAATTGTTAACGATAAAAAACTCGATGATGTGTGGAAAATTCCCTGTATGCAGCCTGCATCAAAACTTTGGACGGGATTTCCCACTCAAAAGCATCATAGATTATTGGAAAGAATCATTCAATTAGGATCTAACGAAGGAGACCTTATTGTCGACTATTTCTGTGGTTCTGGCACCACTCTATTAGCGGCAGAGAAACTCAATAGAAAGTGGATAGGTTGTGACATTTCAGAATATTCAATTTATTTAACTCGCAAAATGATTATCGAATTTCAAGTTAAATTAAAAAATAAACTGAAAAATAGCTATCCATTTGAGATTTATACGAATTTGGATGAAAATCACAAACAAATTCTCGAATCTGGTTTTTTTGAAAAAGAATTAAAGATTAAAAGGAAAAAGTAAAGAAAATTAAAATTTAAGGTGAAACTCCACGTATAAAAATCTAAACGAATATGATGTTACATTAGAGATGTTTAATTCTTTAAATAAAAAATTTGCTTCATTAAAGGAGATAATAAAAGAGAAATCGTGTTTCCTAGGCTGGGATGGATTTATTGATAATTTATATCATGTGGTACAATCCAGAAAAAGCTTAGAAAAATGGTTAAGAATGGATACGATGAAATCGTTTGGTCAACTTATCCAAAATGTTGCGGGGAGTTCCGCTGGTATTGAAACAATTTTGAAAAGAAAAACGAACGGCGGCTTTACTGCAAATGTATGCAAAGGAATGAATTCTCTGGGAGTAAATATCTTTTTAGCTTCAGCATGGGGTTATCCAAATATAGAAGACTTATTTATGTCGTTAGCAGAAAGACAAACGATTGAAGTTAACTCCTTTACTACTCCAGGAATTACTATGGGGCTCGAATTTAACGATGGAAAAATAATGTTAAACAATATTGAAAGCATTTTAAAAATTAATTGGAATTTAATAACTGAAAGGGTTGGTAAAGAAGATCTTATTGAAAAAATGGACAGATGCGAATTAATTGGTTTAGGATATTGGGCTGTCATTTTAGAA
>JBHLLE010000479.1:0-4049 GCA_048885945.1 Candidatus Hermodarchaeota archaeon
CATATCCATAAAGAAAAAATAGAATTTGCAACTATTCTTACCCCGACTAAAAAAAAAGTATCTGATAAATTAAACCATATCATTATACAAGAAGAAATTATTAAGGAAACTCTTAAGGATAAGGATAATGAGTTTATTGAAGAAGATGATGGAAAACAAAGAGAAGTAAAAATAGTGAGTGGAATTATTAAAAAAGAAACAAATAAAGCTCTACTTATTCAATTTGATAATAACGTAGAAATTTGGGTACCTAAATCAAGAATATATTCCGGATTTGAGAATAATAAGGAAATACCACAAGATTTTAGCATAGATAGCTGGATCTTAAGCAAAAATAAAATAATCTCCTAAATACACCATGCCAGAATCTGATAATACTCCAAATGAAAAATTTAGAGTTATAATTTATCATGGTCACATTCATATATTTTCAACATCCAAAGAAAATAAAGAAAAGGAGAATATTCAAGAACTTCAGAATCTAGATTTCTAGCTAATTCTTATATTGATACAACATTATTCTTTAAAGATTCAATTAATATAAACTTTTAAAAATTAAAAGAGCATTTTAGAATGTAATAATGTATGATGTAGTAATATCAGGTGCTGGACCCTCAGGATCAAAATGTGCAGAAGTTTTAGCTAAGAAGGGATTTAAAGTTGCCCTTATAGAAAGAGATATTGATTGGCGAAAACCATGTGGTGGAGGAGTACATCATAGAGCTTTTTCTTTAGTTCCGAAGTTAAAAAAATTAAATATTCCTCAAATTAAAGGCATTGTAATGCATTCAGCAGATTATCATAAGTTGGAATACCGAATGAGGGGTCAAAAATATGGTACTGTTGTGGATCGCCTAGAGTTTGATAATTTGATGAGGAATACTGCTATAGATGAAGGGGTTGATCTTTTTAACAAAAATTTGTCGTATGATTTTATTGTAAAGAATAATGTAAAAACCGGGATAAAAACAAAAACTAGGTCAGGGATAAAAGAATATTATGGAAGAGTATTGATTATTGCAGATGGTATGAGTTCAAAACTAGCACTAAAATCAGGAGTGAGGCCAAAATGGAAAACTAGGGAACTTGGAATTGCTAAATGTTCAATAATGGAAGGGGAAAATCATTTAGATGAGGAGTTTATTTATACTTATTTCACACCTTATAAAGGATATGGATGGATTTTTCCAATTGGAAATAAGAAGTTTAATATTGGAATTACAACATTTGCAGAAGATAATGTGAAATATAACTTAATCTCACTTTACAATCAATTTCTTAAAAATACTCATATTAAAAAATATATTTCAAGTTCAAATTATAAGATCATTTGGTCAGGGGCCTATCCCTTTCCTGCTGAAGGTATACTAGAAAAGAGCCTATATGATGATAGTATTATGCTAATAGGAGATACTGGTGGTTTTGTTTCACCTATAAGTGGTGAAGGAATTCATACTTCAATTATATCTGGTAATTCCGCAGCAGAAGTAGCTATTAAAGCTTTAGAAGAAGAGATTTACTCTAAAATAATTCTAAAAAAATATAAATCTCATCCAGATGTCAAGAAAATGATTAGAAACTTTAAACTAAAGCGGTCGATGATTAAATTTTTTTATGAGAATAGAGGAGAGAATTTAAACAAATTATTAGCATTAGCAGAAAAAGATCCAGAATTTAAAAATTATGTTGTAGATATGTTTTTGTCAAAATCATTACCATCTCAAGACTTTCTTGCAAAAATAAAGACTTTTAAGTAATACGGAACACTTGTAAGGGGTTTAATTAACCCCAAGCAGGGTAATAATTATCAGACATAAATCAAATCGTGCCATAACAATATTTCTGATGTTTATTAATGCAAGAATTACAAAATGTTTCCCCACACAAGGCACAGACGATTTCTTCATTTCTGAGAATATTCAAATCCTTCTCACAGCGATTACATTCCCGATATCTCCTAGCAAAAGAAATTCTATAACTCTCGATTCTTTTCTTTTTTAATTTAAGCATTTATTTAAACATCTCATGATTTAATTGAATTCTATGATAAATATTAAAATCTAACCTTTTAAACTCCAAAAAAAAGTAGAAATCTATATTGATTTAAATATATGAGATCAGGTTATTAGATTTTTAATCTATGTTCTCACTACTACAGTTTTATTTCAAATCTTCAACTAAATCAATAAAATCTGCATAGGGAATTGCAGTCCAGCTCTCAGCAAAAACCGCTCCAGCAGATCGAGAAAGCATAGATACTTTCGCAGCATCTTGTTCATTCTTTGCTTCAAAAATGTCAATAAAATCGTATGGTCCGAGTATGGCATAATGTGCGATCCATTTAATATCGGGAACTTTTTCTCTCACGGTATTTAACCAATTTGCTCCTTGTTCTTTTCTTTTTTGGAATAAGTCGGGATTTTGAAGTTTAGTTGCAAGTATATATATTGGCATAAAGAAAAATATACTAGATGGAAATTTAAATCTTATTAACTTCAAAAATTAGAGGCTTTTACAGTAAGTAAAGAGAAAAAGTATTACTTTTAAGCAGTAATACCGTTTTTGATTTCATGATGTTCCTTTAGATCTTCTATTACATCCATTAAATGATCGTATAAAACTTCTCGTGTCCATTTACTTAACTCAATGTCTATTTTCTTCAGTTTTTCAACTAATTTTTTCATCTAAAATACCCTATGGTAAATTAAATTCCGTGTTTCAAGACTAAAAATCTAATTACTTAATAAATTAATTCAAATAAAAATTAATCAAAAAACTGAATGTGAGTCTTATTGCGATGAAAAATCTTTTAACAACAAAGGTTTAATTAAATTATTTATAATAAGAGGAAAAATTAGCTTAATTAGACTTAAGTAAAAATCCTCTCAAAATTATTACTGATCCAATATCAAGAGTTATCAAAGCGAGCACTTCGATTATAAGGAATTCAATAATTCCTCCAATCAAATTGATAATAACTGCTATAACAACGAAAATAACCCCTATAAAAAACCATTGTACTTTCTTTTTAATATCATCCTCAATCCTTTTTGTTATCAGAGCATATTTGTAAACCACATATACAATTAATCCTGCTCTTATTATATTCACAAAAATAAACCAAAATAAGGGAGTTTCGGTATCCACAATACCTAAAGCATAACTTGCTAAATTCAATTCAGGAGGCCATATAAAATATCCAAAACTCATAATAATAAATATTATCATCAAAGTTCCAATGTATTTAAAGCTCATGGCGCCCTTTTTATATTTTTCTAAAAGAAAAACGGTCATAACTAAGGATATTGGGATAAAGTTGAAAAATATATGGGTAGTAACCATTAGAGGTATAATAACAGGTGCATTGTTTAGTATTAAATGGTATATTGTGTATAATAGAAATCCTACAGAAGTAGAGATAAAAAATAGTGTAAACCATCTATTCAGTGATTCACGTGGGTTCAATGTATATACACGCAATCCAACTATTACTGCTAATATAAAGGTGAAAACTGCGGCTATTATTTTAATCAAGTTATTTATATCCATTTTTATCAGAAATATATCTTTTTCAAGTAATTTATTAAGAACTTTTCAATTGTTTTTTGTTTTTTAATATTTCAATTACGGTTTTAAAGGCAACTTCAACATTATGCCCAGTTTTTGCAGATGTAAGGTAAAAATCAACAAAATTATGCTTTTTAACTATTTTTTGAATTTTTTCCTTATCTAATTTACTCTCATTGATTAAATCAACTTTATTAGCAAATAGAATCACAGGGATGTCTCCACAAAATTTCTTAATCTCTTTATACCAATCAGAAACGTGTTTGAAACTGTCTTTACCCAATTCATTTTCTTCAAGAGAAAAAACCACAATGGTAGCATCGCTTGATCTATAGAAAGAAGGATTTAGGAAATGAAAATCGTCCTGACCTGCTATATCCCAGAAAGTTAATTTCCAACGATCACCTTCTTTTTCTTCAATATAATTGAAAAAATTTGCTCCTATCGTCTTAATATATTCTTCTTCAAAGTGTTTTTGTGTA
>JBHLLE010000480.1:0-4039 GCA_048885945.1 Candidatus Hermodarchaeota archaeon
TAAAATCGTATGTAAAAAAGCTATATAACTCCGAGAACATAAATAGTTAAAACTCTAGAACTTGTTAAAAATATTATAAATAAACCGTAGAGACTAAATCTTTTTTTAAGATTCAATTGGATTTGAGGAAATGTGATTGAACTTATTAACTTATTCATCATTTATTAAATATATGACTAGCATAATTATTGGAGTTGTCGGAAAGCCAAGTTCTGATAATTTTTTAGTATCTGAAGGTTACGTTCTGGCAAATCAACGTTTTTAAATGCTGCTTGTTTAACTCACGCGAAAGTAAGCGAGTTACCATTTACGACAATTGATGCAAATAAAGGGGTTGCTTATGCTAAAATTAGATGTGTTTGTCAAGAATTAAACGTGAGTGATAATCCTAAAAATTCACTTTGTATCGAAGGAAATCGTTTTATACCGTTGAATTTATTGGATGTGGCAGGATTGGTACCAGATGCTCATAAAGGAAAAGGTTTAGGGAATAAATTTTTAAACGATTTGAGTAGAGCGGATGTTTTATTGCACATTGTTGATACTACAGGTTCTCTTGATAAATCAGGGAATATAATTGCTTCAGGTGCTAACGATCCGTACGATGATATACTTTTTTTAGAGGAAGAAATTGATTATTGGGTCAAAGATATTCTTGAAAGAGAGGATTGGAATAGATTTACTAAAACTTCAAAAGATAAAAAAAAAATGGTTTTGGATTTACATAACAGACTTTCAGGATTAAAAATAAGTCAGCAACATATTAAATCAGCATTAAGTGAATCAAATTTAGAAAATAAATTACCCTCAGAATGGGAAGATACCGAAATTTTAAGATTTGCAAAAACAATAAGAAGAATTTCTAAACCTATTTTAATTATTGCAAACAAAATAGATAAAGAAATTAGCATTGAACTTCTAACTAAGTTGAAAGAAAAATACGTTGGACCTATTATTCCTTGTAGTGCCTTAGCAGAATATTTTTTGCGAAAATTTCACGAAGATAAAATAATTAATTATATTCCTGGATCGTCTGATTTTAAAATTTTAGCTAAAGAGAAATTGAAACCCAATGAATTAGAAACATTAGAAAGAATTAAATCAGACATATTAGAAAAATTTGATGGAACGGGGGTTCAAGAATCGTTAAACCACGCAGTGTTTAAGATAACAAAATTGATTGCAGTGTATCCCGTTTTTGACGTTAATAATTTTGCTGATAAGGATAACAATGTTTTACCTGATGTTTTTTTGGTTGAACAAGGAACTCAATTGAGAGACTTTGTTAGAGAAAAAATTCATAGTGATTTAGCTAAACATTTTATATATGGAATTGATGCAAAAACAAAAAAAAGGTTAGGAGAAAATTATGAATTAAAGCACAACGATGTTATTAAAATCGTTTCAGCAAAATAAAAATTACTAATTAAATAATCACTCTTGCCTTGAACTTAAAAGAACGTAAACTAAAATTAAGATTAGAAGAATAATTCCGAATAGAACAAGGAAAAAATTAAATATTTCTTCATCTTCAAATTCCCAATCAAACTCATATGCCTCTTGAGAGATTGTTAGAATACTTAATAAAATTCGTTCAATAGAGATCATAGTACTAGTGAATTAATGAAATGATAATTAAAAAAATTTCTAATACAAAACATCAAAAAAGATTTTTCTTTTAAATAGATCACATAATAATTTTTAAAAAAAATATTTATGTTTCCTAGTTGGTCAATAGACGAGGTCATAAGTATAAAAGCTATAAAGAAAGATAATTCATTTAAAATTATCTTTCTATAAAAAATTAAAATCATAAAACATTAAATTCGAACTAAGATAAGCAAGTAGGTGTTGTTTTTTCTTGTTTTTCGTTGAATATTTCACAATCCTTAAATTTTTCTAAAATCTTATCTTTAAAAAGTTTAACTTTAACGGTATTAACAAATAATTTATTGTTATTTTTTAATTTTCCAACTTCTTTATTAAATTTTAAAAAGAGATTTAAACTGTGTTTTAAAGACAAATCCTTGCTTGATTTTACACAATATGCTCCATAAAGAGTTTCCTCATCTTTCCACCACTTGGGATAGTATGAGATAGAGCCAAAATTCTTTTCGTAATATGAAAAATTGTTATATACTTCTGTATTTGGAAAATGCTCATACATAAACTGTCCTAATTCGAAGTTAGAAAAATTTGTTGTATTTATTATCTCTTTAAAGTTTTTCAAAGATTCTAGAATAGTTTCCTCAGTTTCTCCGGGATAATTTAGCAAAATATTAACAAAACACGAATAATCCAGTTTTTTATGGATTTTAAAAATATTTTTGAATTTCTCTAAATATAGAAGAGGACTCGTAGTTTTATTCATCAATCTTAACATTTGTAGTGAACAATTTTCCAAACCATACATTTGATAAAAATTTCTTTTTTGTAATTTGGCTAAAATTTTTTCATCTAAAATATCAACTCGAGATTCAATCCATATTGAATCTAAATCATAATTGTATAGCATTAGAAATTCATTTAACCATTTTTTACTCATTCCAAAGATTGGATCGTTAAATTGGGTTAAAAATGAATTGATATTATGAAGTTCAGCAAAATTTATTATCTGATTTATTTCTTTAATTGCTCTTTTTGGCGAATATGCACGCCATATTTTCATCTTGGGTTTTGTAATAAGTTTTTTTTCCATGCAAAAATTACATCGATATGGGCAACCTCTCGATAAATTAATGCTAAAGAGAGGTATGAATTGAGCATATTTTCCATAAAGTGAGAGATCTAAAGGGGGTAAATCGTCTAAAATAGGAATAGGATTTGAATGTATTAATACAGGATCATCTTGTTTTTTAATTCCCGCTTTCATTAATTGATATAATGAAAACTCACCCTCGTTTGTGATAATATAATCTATAGGGCTACTTGGAAAAATAAAGTCATTTGGACATGCAGTAACATGAGGACCTCCAAAGACTATTGCAGAATAATTGAAGACATCCCTTAAATATTCTGTTATTAATATAGATGATAAATAATGGAATGAAGATGGTACCGAAACGCATATTGTAGTTTGATTATCAATTTCAAACTTTAAATTAGAAATTAATTTATCCATTTGAGAGTAAAATATTTTTTTTTCTTTAATAGAATTAATTTTTATTTTACCATTTCCTTTTTCAATCGGAAGATGTAATAAATCTGTTTTCAAATTATTTATCTTATTTTTCAAAAAATTTTCCAAATATACTGGCCAAATGAACATGTCTTGAAGATTTGAATCAATTTTGCAAGGATGTATAAAATCTATTAAAAATGGTTGGATGAAAAGAACATTCATAAATAATAATCTTGATATTTGTTTAAATAGCCCTTTTTTTTTTAATATGGGGTATAAAATAACAGGTACTTCTTGTTCGAAGAAATCTGAAATTTGTGAATTGCTAATTATTCATAATATAGCTATAAATGAATTTATGACTTAAAAATCAGAGCTAAAATATTATGTATTCATTCTATTTAAAATTAGGATTTATTAAAATATATAAAAGTCAGTAATAAATATGGACCTGACGGGAATTGAACCCGTGACCTCTTGAGTGCAAGTCTTGCTTATTCACATGTTTGAATAAGTGTCAAGCGATTTTGGATATGAACTACATATTCTTAGCCCATAACTTCCACTAATCTACAGGCCCATTATTTCTAATATTTTTGAATAATAAAAAAGAGATTTATGATAAAAATTTTACCTTTTAATTGTTTTTCGTATTTTTTATTATTTTCAGACTTGAATAATAAAAAGAAAAAGTGAAAGTTAATTAAGAGTCCCTTTTAAAACCAACTCTTAATTTAAAATTATAAATTAATAATTAGGAGGTGATCCAGCCGCAGGTTCCCCTACGGCTACCTTGTTACGACTTCTCCCTCCTCGCATACTAGAAACTCGATATGACCAGTCTGACCAAACCTCATTTTTAGTACACTCGGATGGAGCGACGGGCGGTGTGTGCAAGGAGCAGAGACGTATTCACCG
>JBHLLE010000481.1:0-4039 GCA_048885945.1 Candidatus Hermodarchaeota archaeon
GATCTAATTCTAAATAATAAATCTTTTTAACTTTATCTTCACCCAAAACAAAAAGCAGGAAATTCTCCATTTCTTTCCAACCAAGTATGTTATGAGAAAATAGTATTAAACCCTCATTTGTTCCCTTTTTCTCTTCAAAAATTTCGTATATAGGAATACATAATTCACATGGATGATCGTTCTCTCCGGGAAATTTAGGATTAAACAGGGGACTTTGCGGAATTTCTGCCCATTCGTCAATTTCATCGATATCCATACTAGCAAGGAATTTATTATTAACATTTTTTAATAATTCCGTTTTATAATGTTCTTTCCATGTGCTTTGAGCAAAAATTAACAAACACACGTGACCGAAATCAATCATCTTCACTCAATCCTCTATATTCCATTTTTTATACTTGAAACAAATTCGATCATTTCTGTTTCCATTTTATCGTATTCATTTAGATTTTCCTTAATAATGTTCACGATAGCTGATCCTATTATTACTCCATTTGCCCCTGAATCGACGATGGTTTTCGCGTGTTCAGGTTTTGAAATTCCAAAACCAACTAATACTGGTAGTGTATTTGATGTCTTTTGCTTTATTCTTTTTATAGTATCTTTTGTCGTTTGAGCTACAATATCCCTTGCTCCAGTAATACCCATGATTGAAATTAGATATATAAATCCTCTTGCTTCTTTTAAAATCTTCGTTAGTCTTTCCTCGGTTGTAGAGGGGGCAATTAGAAATATTAAGCAAATATCGTATTTTTCGCACGCTTTTAACGCTAAATTTGCTTCTTCAATTGGAAGATCTCCTATAACAATGCCGTCAACTCCATTTTCCTTTAATTTTTTAAAGGTATTATCCAAAGAAGCTTCAATAGTATCTGATCCTTGAATAAGAATGTTGTAATAAGTCAGGACTACAATGGGCTTTTGTGTTTTTGTTCTAATTTCCTTAATCGCATTTAAAGCTAAATCTGTATTGATACCGGCGTTAAATGCTCTCACATTAGCTTCTTGGATAGTCGGACCATCCGCAATCGGATCTGAAAAAGGAACACCAATTTCAAGAATATCAATATAAGGTTCTATTGCTAAAGCCAATTTTTTGAATTGTTCAATATCAGGATCTCCAGCTACTAAGAAAGGCATAAAATACTTGTAATTACCATTGCTATTTTTTTCCATTAATTTGATTATTCTATTCTTTTCCATATTTTCCATCTCTTTTTTCTTATTTTTCTAAATTTTTAATTATTATAATAAAAAATTAATTAGTTAAAATTTGAATTAGAATTTCTTCGTTATATTCATGCGTTTTAAGAATAAGAAATTCTAAAAATAAAAGAAGCCATTGCGCACGTTCTATGCGTGCCAACGCCAAACCCAAAACCAAGATATTTTACAAAAATCGTAATTATTATTCAATTCTGTCATCTAATATTCAACTTGATTTGGCTTATTATTTGATATTAAAGTTTGATTTTATTTATATTTTGTTTTAATTTAATAATTAAATAAAAATTGGAGCAAATAACTACTTCCTTCAATTTATTACGAAAATTGGACTCCTAATTTTATAAATAATAAAGATCAATAAAATGAAGTAATGTTTAATTATTTAAATCAATAATAAACTTTAGTTGTATTTAACCAATGACAGAACCAATGGTAAAATTCTTTAATCTTACAAAAAAATATCATGATTTAATTGCTGTGAATCATTTAAACCTTGAAATTTACAAGGGGGAGATTCTTGGATTTTTAGGACCTAATGGTGCTGGAAAAACTACTACAATGAAAATTTTAGGAGGATTAGTAAAACCTACTACTGGACGCATTGAAGTAAGTAAAGGAAATGGAAAATTTGTAAACACAAGGGAAGTTCCAGAAGAACTTTATAAACGATTTGGATTTTTAATTGATATTCCTGCATTTTATGGTCAGGTTACTGCAAAGCAAATTCTTAAGTTTTATTGTCGGTTATTAAAGATTCCAAAAAGAGACACAAATAAAAAAATTGATTGGGCACTTGAAATAGTTGAATTGACAAAATGGAAGGATAAGATTTTAAAAGAATACTCAAAAGGAATGATTCAAAGATTAGGTCTTGCGCAAGCCATTGTTCACAATCCAGATATTTTAGTATTAGATGAGCCTCAGACTGGCTTAGATCCTAGTGGTCGTTTACAAGTTCGGAAAATTATTAAAAAATTAAAGGAACTTGGTAAGACGATCTTTTTGTCCTCCCATTTATTATACGAAATTTCAGAAATCTGCGATCGCATAGCAATCATTAATCATGGAGAATTAATTGAAGTTGATAAAATCACAAATTTAGAACAAAGAATGACCAAAAAAGAAGTCGCTGTGGAACTTTTAGAACCAATACAAAAGGCTTTAATTGATCAGGTTGTAAGAGATATTGTTCAAAAAATCCAACCTTATAGCGAAAAAGATGATAAATCTCCAGTAATTTATGATGATGCTTTACCGGGATTCCATATATTTTACGATGGTAAACCAACCTCGAGGAAGGAAATTCATGATATATTAACTATGGATTTTAATCTTCCAATTATAGGGTATAGTAAAATTAGAACTTCACGGTTAGAAGATCTTTATATTGAATTAGTAGAAGAAAATAATGAAAAGAATTCTAAAAATATAGAGGTGTCCTAAAAAAATGACATTGAATTTAAACATTAAAAAGAATTTAGATATAGAACAAATATTCGAAATATGCAAATTTGAACTTTTATTACAGAAAAAGAGATATATTATAATCACAATAATTTCTCTTACACTCTATAATTTATTTGCTATATTTTCATTGGGAGCTCCAAATGCCATATATTTTGCCGTATCATCTATAAGTCAATTAGGATCTTTTTTAATGCTAATATGCATCTTTTTTGTGGGTGGAATATTAGCCGATGAATTTGATAAACGAACTGCTCTAACTAATTTTACAAAAACCGAGAGAGATAATTTCTTTATAGGAAAAACTTTAGCTGCATTTGCCGTAGTTTTATTTTGGATTGGTCCTGCTTTTATAGAGTCTATTCTATTCAGTCTAATTTTATATGGTGAAGTACCTTACCAAATTTTTATTTGGTTTGGATATTACTGCTTAGTTGGAGGTATGTATACATGTATTTATCTCCTACATAGCGCAATATTTCGTTCTGGTTCTCAAGCAATGGCAATGAGTTTTTTTACATTTATAGCTTTAATAATTGCTTTTGGAATATTAGGAGCTTTCTTCGGACTCTGGTATTTATTCCCAATATACACAGAAATAGCTGCATCGGCTATATTTAGTGGACCTTTCTATGACGAAGATATCATGATAAATGTCTATTTTGGCGTCATTCTATCTTTAGCTTACATGATACCATGTTTAATCCTCGCATATCTTCAGTTTAAAAGACGGGATGTCTAATTTTTCCGTTTATTTTTTTTTTTAAGATTTTATTATAAAATAAATTCTTCAATTTCATAAATAAGTATTATTTTTTCATAGTTTATCATTGAATTAGTAATTTGAAAAGTTCTATAATTTAAACTAATAGATAAAATCCTTTTTTTTTCATGGTTTTTAATAAGCACCAAGTTTAAATACCACTTCCATTTTTAGATTTAATAATCAAAAGCTGGGTTTTTGTAGATATGATATATTACGGATTAAAAAATATAACAAATAAACCTGAATTTTTCTTGATTTTAAAAAATTTAAGAAATTTAGTCTCTAATATCCAAATCTACAAAATGTAAATTGAGGAGGCATAAAACAAATGGCAAAAAACGAAAATTTTATAGAATATTTGGATGAAGATGAGTATAATGAAAAACATATACATGTTATTTGTCCAATATGTAGGACTCAAAAAGAAATCATTGTTCCAAAATCTATTATAGATAAATCAAAAGGAATAAGTTGTATAACTATTGCACCTAAAATTGTATGTAATCATTTATTTCAGGTGTATTTGGATAAAAATTTTAAGGTAAGAGGTTATAGTAAATCAGACTACGAAGTTGGATTTTT
>JBHLLE010000482.1:0-4025 GCA_048885945.1 Candidatus Hermodarchaeota archaeon
TGGGGCAATATTAAACTTAATAGAGACTTCCTTTTCTTTCTTTGTGGTAGTCTTTAAAATTAATCGTAACTTCAAGTGGTTTCAAACTCCTTTTGTTGATAAACTATTTATATATTTAAAACATCCAAAGTAAAAAAATTATATTAATTTAGTAATTAATTGTAAAAGAATTCTATTTAATAATTATTCGTAAGTTAATTCTTTTTAAGAAACCTAAGCGATTCACATAGATAATGTTAAATATAGATTTTTTTTACAATTAATTATGGGATATTATCTAGACATTTTAACTTTAATTTATGTCCTTTACTTCATATATATCTTTCTCGCATTTATTGTAGGAATTTACTTATTGATAAAAGCAAAGACAACAAAGCTATATAACATGCTCCCTCTCTCTATATTTTTTCTATTCAGTGCTATTCAACCAATATTGTCCTTAATGACTTTACCAAGCATTTTTTTCCAAATAATACATTATATACCTGCTATATGTTTATTGATTTTTGTTAAACTTACATTTTACAGAGATAAAAAAAGTCCTTTCAAACTTTTTATGTTTATAGTTATAACATTAAAAATAGTAAGTTTATTAATAGGTATATTCATTGCTCCATTTACATTTCCTATGCTTTCTACTGTTTCAAAAAAAGAAATTATTTATTTTTTAATTTATAAATTAATAGCATGTGTTAATTTAACTATATCTTACTCTTGGCTTGCTTATTCTGCTTTAAAATATCATCAAACAATTAAACACCAATCAATAGAACCGTGGATAAAAAGAAGATATCAGATAATAGGGTTTAGCGCTTTAATTCTGCTTATAGAAGCGGTTGCTATTCTATTTTGGCCAAATTCCGCAGAAGGCCTTAGAGATCCCCAAGCTCTATTGATTGGATTTATTATGACACTGGAAACTGTCATTTTTTCAATTGGAAGTATTATTGGCTGGATGATGCCTAAGAAATTAAAAAATTATTTTAACAAAGATTTTACATATGGTATTGAAGAACCATTAGATGAAGATAAATTACTTGAAAAAATTAAATCTGAACTTTCAAAGGAGAATTAAATTGAATCTAATTCATTTTTTAGGAGAAATTTTGGCAATCGAGCTAAACATTAGTGTATACGCAGCTCGAGGTCTTTTAAAACTCTCCATCAAAGATGAATTAGGACCCTTTTATGATCTTAATAAAATAAATTACAAACTAATAAAAAGAGTAATCAATAATTCTTTAATTTCGAGATTAAAGAAATTAGAAATAGAAAAACCAGAAGATATTCTTAAGATCGTCTTAAATAAATTAGCTCAAAATCAATCACTTCTTACTTTTGAATCTATTTAGAAATCATAATATTATAAAAAAATACTGTGTTTAAGTTATTAAAGTGAAAAATAATATTATTTCTTTAAATTCAATATAATGCCCTCGAAATTTCGAATTCGCTATATTTTCCGTCCTATAGTAAATTCAATAGCTAAATTGTTGAGCAAAATGGGAGTTAGTCCAAATATTGCTACAATTATTATGCTCTGTTTTGCGGTTTTTAGCTTTATCTCTTTGGTTTTATTTCAGAATTTGTTGCTTTTCTCAATCTTCATTTTTATTACAGGAATTATGGATGGATGCGACGGAGCAATAGCTAGACAAACTAGTAAATCAACCCATTTTGGCGGATTTTTTGATTCAGTGATGGATAGATTTTCTGAATTTTTTATTTTTTTTTCGCTTTTAATTTATACTTGGAATGAGCTTTTCTGGGACTTAATAGAAATGAAGTTTATTGTTTTTTTCTCTCTCGTAGGATCTATTATGATAAGTTATTCCAGGACAAGGGCAGAAAATATTTTTAAAGGAGATTTTGATGTGGGATTAATGGCTCGTTCTGAAAGATTGTTTTATTTATTTATAACGTCATTAATAGCGTTTTTTTACGGCTTTTTCAACGAATTTTTATTTTTATTTATGTGTTTAGTAGTGGGAACTGCATTATTTAGATTTTCAAAGATATATAAGGAAATTAAAGAAAAAGAAAATGAAAACACGAAATAATTAGCTTATTTCTGGTTTTTTGTTAATTCGATTATCACATTTTCTCCATCTTTAAGTTGAAGTTCATCCCTTAAATATTGTTCAGCTAAAATTTCTATGATATTTTTTTTATGATGAGTTCTTTCAATATCCAAGATTGCTGATGTTATTTTTTTCTTTCTGTCATCTAACCGACAGATTTGACAACTGTAACATCGAACAAAACCGTAGGTTCTTCCCGAATTTTCGTCTTGGAATCCATTAATAATAATTGGAACTTTATTATTTAGATTTTCTCTTAAAAGAGTTTTGTTTAAATCGCTCATTTCCAAATTTAAAGTTCCTTTATAAGGATTAAAACCGAGTTTATCTTTAAATTGTTCATAATATCCTTTAATAGAAACATAATAACCCCCTTCTTTCATTCCTTCAGATACCTTCCCAATAATTAAAACATTTTCAAGAACCATTTTTAAATTTTTATAAACGCTTAGCATTATATCTGCTCCTTCAGGAGTTATTCGAATTTTTTGAGTTTTTCCTTCAATTCTCCTTATAATCCATCCTAATTCCTCTAGATTTTGCATTCTTCGAGAAGCCGTTTGTTGACTTACTCCAAGAAGATCACCAAACTCAACACTACTTATGTTTATTTCTCTTTGATCCCCAATATTTTGGCATAAATAATAAAGAGCAAACCAATTTGCACAATTATCTTGTGAGATTTTATCGTTATTTTTCATAATATAATTTTTCTATTTACTTTTATCATTATTTTCTAGAATTTTTTTCTTAATCAAACTTGACGAGTGTAATTTAAATTTATCATAATATTTTTCGAGTCTAATTACTTTTACATGATTCAATCCTTTCATTTTAAGAGCATTTTGAAGTTTTTCAACGCTAAATTTTTGATCAGGTCCCAAAAGGATAATATCTGGATTAATCTCTTCAACTGTTTTTAGTGTGTCGTTATCGTGCCTTCCCAACTTAGCACTTTTCACATTATTTATACTTTTAATTAGTTCTAATCTTTGCTCTTCTGGAACTATGGGAAGTTTTCCAGAGTAACGTTTTCTATTTGCATCAGTTGCAACCACAACATATACGTCTCCTAACTTAGCTGCTTCATTTATTAGGAAAATATGACCCGGATGCAATATGTCAAACGTTCCCGCAATTAACACTTTCTTTTTTATTTTATTTCATCTCAAAATTTCGTTTTAACATTTAATCTATTATTTGAAAAGATAATCCTATAAAAATAGGTCCTCTTACATCTATTTTATTCTGTTTTGAATGGATATATTCTAAGATAATATCATCAACCTCAACATTTATTTCTGATGCTCTATAGCATACTTTTACTCTATGTTCATATGTCTCTTTATTTTGATCCAACATAACTTCAATATGATAAGCCATTTCAGAAGCTATTCCCTCTAAATATGTCTTGCCCGTATCAATTCCATTATCTAATTTTTTATCAGGAGGTAATCCTAAGATTTCACCGTCTTTAACCCAAATTTTATTTAAGCTAGCAGGTCCCAAAAGCTTTACCTTTTTATCTCTTTCCCAAATATATACTTCAATCTTTTTATCTTTAATAGTTCCCTCCCATACCTTTATCTCAATCGGCGAAGATTTATCCTTATTTTTAATAGCGGTATTAATTATATTATTTTTAATTTCAATTCCTTTTTCTGTTAAAGGGACGCTATTATATTTAATTCCTTTGTTAATTTCCTCGTCAGAAAAGCTAATATCCTCGTAAAAATAGGGATATACCAGTTTTCGAATATCTTCAATACCTGTCTTTATCATACATATTCGTTCAATACCAAATCCAACAACCCTGGCTGTTATAAATATGGATCCATTAAAGGGTTCTGCTGTGCTCGAAATAGATCCATCTATAACCTTTACAATTATTGACAAGCTTTTTGGAGGCAGAGGAGAACAGACAAAAATCAGCAGGGAATTAAC
>JBHLLE010000483.1:0-4015 GCA_048885945.1 Candidatus Hermodarchaeota archaeon
TTGATGATAATACTGATCTGCTCTGATAATTTTTTATAGTTTTATCTCTTTTTTCTCTCTTTTTAATAATTTCAGGTTATAATTAAGATTTAAAAACTTCTTAAACTTATTTATACCATTGAAATCACAAAAAATAGTAAGTGATTTTGAAATATTCAAGCGTGAGTATAATTTATGCGAAGAGTTGTTACTGGATTTGACGAAGATGGTAATGCGGTGTTTAAATATGATGGCGAAACTAAACGAAAAGTTAAGATCGATGGAATTCCTGAGATTGTTTGGTTGGATGAAATTTGGGCTTCAAATGAAATATCAACGATCCCTATAGATGATAATGATGTAACTGTGAGTATGGATTCTTTTTTGCCAACTGTTCCGGGATCTGTTCGTTTTAGAACTTTCACAATTCCGCCTTCAAAAACTATTTCTGGATATATTAGGAAAGGACATAATGTTGAGGATTTTTATAAGGAATACAAAAGAAAAGCACCTGGTTTTGAATTTGACCCTAAACAACCCGGAAGGCATACAACTGATACAATCGATTACGGATACATAATCTCAGGTAAAATGTATTTAGTACTTGATAAAGGAGAAAAAAGGTTATTAGAAACGGGCGATTGTTTTATCCAAACTGGAACACCACACACGTGGGTAAACTCATTTAAAGAACCATGCGTGGGACTAGTTTTAATGGTAGGAGCAAAGAGAAAATAATTGATTTACCAAATCCATTAGATTTGATTTAGTTTGTATAAATCAAGAAGAGTTTCTATTGCGTTAACTCCTATGGACGATATATGATATTTTCCACGAGATTCTTGTTGTATAATATATCCAGAGTCTAATAGCGATGTTAAATGAAATTGTAAATGTCCTGATTTAAGGTTAAGTTCTTTTTCAAGTTCTGTAAATGCTTTTGGATATTTTCTTAAACTCTTTAAAATTCGCAATCGTTGAATATTTGCTAAAGGAGATAATACTTTTAAAAGCTTGTTCTCAGGTATTTCTCGTGTTTTTAACGCTGATTTTATTGATTGAAAATTTAAATTGCTTAATCCTAAAATATTTTGGCTTAATCCTAATATATTTCTCTCGTCTTTGATTATTTTTGTTGCTCTTTGAAAACACCTTTCGTCAGGACATTGCATAATTTCCATTAATCGAGTAGTTAATTCTTCGTATTCTTGTAATTTTTGACAAGCTTTATCTATTCCTCCCATTTGAAAAGCATTAAGAATATCTTCCACTTGTGTTTTTATTCCTTGACTACACTCATCAACCTTTGCACATGCAGGAGATTGTAAAAAAAGTTGTAGATCTTCTTCTGCCACTTGATTAATGAAGTCAGCACACCTTAATTCTAATTGTTGTTTAATTACTATACCAAAATCATCTATTCTCGTTTTTAATATGGTTTCTTGAAAATATGCCATTTTTTTTTCTAAATCATCCATTCTTTTTACGATTTTTTGAGTTAATTCTTGAAACACTTTTTCAGAAGTCATATAATTCACTATACTCATATAGTATAGTGTACTATAGTGACGCAATATTTAAATATATTGCTAATTTATTTTAGCGTACAACAACGGTGAAAAATATGATATTTCATGTAAAGAATAGGTTGTATGAAGAAAAAGTATCGCAGATGCTTCAAAAGTTCCAAGAAGGTGAATTAAGAAACGATTACAAGAGTCTCTACTGCCAATGGGACGATCCATTTGTAGGGTTGATGATCTGGGAAGCTAAAGACGAAAAGGATCTTAAATCAAAAATAAAACCATTCAAACCGTATGCGGAGTTCTTAGAAATAACTAGAGTTGTAACCCCGGAGGAATCTCAAAGATTAATGTTTGAGAAACTAAAAAATATTTAAAATAACATCCATTTTTTTTTCTTTCAAGTAAGTAATTTTTTTAGAAATATAAAAAAAATAAATTATAACCCCAAAACTTCTCGGGTACTGTAAATTTTATTTTCGGGAGCATTATAAATAAATTTAATAGCCTTAATTGCGCCGCTTGCAAGACAATTTCGATTATGGGTTTGATGTTTAAACTCGATTCTTTCTCCAGGACCAGCGTATAAAACAACATGTTCACCAACTATATCTCCAGCACGTATAGAGTGAACTCCAATTTCGTTTTTTGCACCAACCATTCTCTTGTTCGGACCAAGTGTCCTACCAAATTTAGCCACATCGTTAAAGTCAACTCCTATTGTATCTGCTATAATTTGCCCAATAGTAAGACAGGTTCCACTGGGGGCATCTATTTTTCGATGATGATGGCTCTCAATGATTTCTATGTCCCAATCTTCTAAGTATTCGGTTAAAATCGAGATCATTTTAAACATTACATTGACTCCCATAGCCATATTTGAGGATATAACTGCTGGAGCTTTATTTTCAATTACTAATTTTTCAAATTCGTCTAAGAATTCTTGAGTAAGTCCTGTAGTGCCAATAACGCATTTAATGTTATTTTTTACGCAAATATTACAGTTTTTTTCGGTAGCTTTTGCAATTGAAAAATCCACAGCTACATCGGGTTTGGTTTCATCTATAATAGCTTGTAGTTTATTAACGTCACTTATTTTGATTTCATTAGGATCGTTAGTACCAACGAGATTCGAAAGTAATTGACCTACATTTGTTATATCGCACGCACCAACAATTTCTATTTGATCGTCCTCCAATGCCAGCTTACTAATTAATCGTCCCATGGCGCCGGCTGCGCCTAATATTAACAATTTAATCAAAATTTCCACCCTTATAGTTTAAATTTCTTAAATTAATTTTAAATTTGCTAATACATCTTTTATTTTTTGTTGATTTGGTTCAAGAGGCGGTGTAAGTGGTAATCTTAAGCGCATATCCATAATACCCATAACCTCAGCAGCATATTTTACTGGCCCAGGATTAGTTTCCACAAACAATACTTTAAAAATATCGTATAAATCTAATTGCATTTTTCGGGCTTTATCCCAATCTCCATTATTCATAGTTTGCGTGAATTCTAATACTTTCGTTGGAATAATATTCGAAGCAACGCTAATAACCCCTTTACCACCTAAAGCCATTATATGATATGTCATACCATCGTCTCCACTCAATACAATAAAATCGTCGTGGGTTTTTTTTATTATTTGTGTTATTTGATCAATATTTCCACTTGCCTCTTTAACTCCAACGATATTATCTTTTTTATTTGCTAAAGTGGCAATCGTATCTGGATCTATATTTCTTACAGTTCTACCAGGTACATTATATATTATAATCGGTATTGAGACTGCATCCGCTATAGCAGAATAATGATCTATGAGAGAATGTTGAACTGGTTTATTATAATAAGGAACAACTACTAAGCAACCGTCTACTCCAGCTTTTTCAGCGTATTGAGATAAAGATATTGCTTCTTTTGTGGAATTGCTTCCTGTTCCTGCTAATACAAAAGGATCTTTTCCACTTTTTTTAGCCTCGTCGACTGTAATATCTATTGCAATATGATGCTCTTCGTGTGATAATGTAGCGCTTTCACCAGTAGTGCCCATAGTTAATGGTTGACACCCACTATTTAGTTGGAATCGAATAAATTCGCGATATTTATCTTCATTTATTGAAAAATCTTCATTAAATGGAGTTATCATCGCAGTGATAACATTTTTTAGTTTATCTAGTTTTGACATGCTAAACTCATTCACAAAAATTACTCAATTGATTAAAACATTATTTGTTTAATATCATTTATAAGCCTTTTTGAAATATTTTCAAAAGATCCAAATTCCCAATAACATTTTTAATACTTTAAATAAGTATTAGTAGAGCAAGATTTAATTTGTGTTTTTTAAACACCAGACGATTCAAATTATATTCTTTAAATTTATGTAAATATGTTTATAACGGTAAATTCTATTAGGGGCGATATCATCGATAATTCTTATTTTATATAAATAAAATGTTTTTAAAGAATTACTAGATTTAATCTATGTATTAAAAAAGTATAAGTTTGAT
>JBHLLE010000484.1:0-4013 GCA_048885945.1 Candidatus Hermodarchaeota archaeon
AAGATTAACCTAAATTATTTTGAAATTCTTTCTGAAAGGATATTACTAACTGTAATAGAGATTAGTAAACCGGAATATAAGAAATCATATTTTCTGCCTTTAATTTTTTATGAAAAGATACAAGAAATTCTTGAACCAAATGAAAGAAGTGATAAGAAAAAAATATTGACTCTTACTGTTAATACATTTAGTAAGAAAATAGTATTAAATATTAAAGGAGAACAAAAAATATTCACTGTAAATTTAGTAGAAGGTGAATATTGTCTTTTCTTCTGGAAAAAAATATTATTTGATAAAGATATCTCTGAAAGCTTTCCATCTCGTTCTTTAGAACTCACACTTTATACTGAACAATTTCAGGATGAAGTTAACATGAAAAAGGTCCAAAATTTAATTGAAACTAGTTTATATCCTGATCGATATTCACTCTCACTATCACAATTAGGAGGAGGAAATACCACAAATACTTTATTTTTATTGTCAATTCTGAATACCAGAGTACCTGATCAAAAACCATTTACTTATGTATTAAAATCATATAAGGAATATTTGGAAAGTCTAGAACCAGCTACTTTATTTGTTTTGGTTCAAAATGAATTTCCAAATGCCCCTAAAATATACGGTACGATTAAATTAAGGGATAAAGAAACAATAGGTGTCCTTGAAAACGTCCCAAACATCGGAAATTTAGGAGATATCTATTGGAATGAACTTAATAATATGATTAATAGGGAGTTTAATGATTTTAATCAAGACTTCTCTCAATTCGTTGACAAATCTAACATTTCTCAAATAATAAAGGAATATTGTTATGAAACATTAAAAGTCTCCGATGAAATTGGAAGTTATATTAAAAGATTACACGAATCGTTAATTTATCAAGAAAAAAAAGAATATAGCTTAGAATCTGTAGAAAGTAATAATTATCTAGCATCTTATACTGAAAAACTTAACTCAATAATTTCAGAATTACAAAATACAATGAACCTTCAGACGGAAAGTTCATTTTTTAACTTACCTAAAATTAGTTCGATATTAATTGATATTAAAGATATCATAGAAACTCTTAAAACTAATTTTAAAGAGACTACAATTCAAATTCAACCTGTACATCAGGATTTACATATGGAACAAATATTATACAATAAAATTAATGATCATTACCAATTTTTCTTTATAGACTTTGAGGGTGATCCACAATTAACTTTCAGAGAAAAAAAAGGTAAATTCCCGATTGAAAAAGATTTAGCATCCTTTCTAAGGGCCTTAAGTTATATAAAATTTAACACTTTTCTCAAAATCATTGAGAAAAAGGTGATTAAGAAGGACAAATATGAAGTTCCTGAAGAGATACTTTATAACATAATTTTTAGAAGAGCTGCTAGGCCCTTAAATAAAATACTTGATGTAATTCTTAACGTTTTAAATGTCTGGGAATCAAAATTAATAGGAAAAATTTTGAAAAATCTAAATACTCATTATGCTTTAATTACATACTTCTACATCGAAAGAGCATTACATGAATTAAACTATGAAATGCTATTTAGACCAAGTAAAATCATTGTGCCAATCTTAGGACTGAAAGAAATTATCGATAAAAGCTAAAATTTATTCTTCTTCTATTTCTGGTATTTTAGCAAATTCATATGAATAATGGGAAGATGATCGATCAACAGGACCAATCTCTTTCTTATATTGTGACCTTAAGCTTTTACTGGATTTCAGTTCTTCATCTGTGTACTCATAACTATGTTTAGGATCATAATTGATTAATTTATACGTGAATACTTCAACAAATTTTTTGGGACCAAGTTTCTTTGAAATTAAAATATAATTCTCCTTATCAATGAATTTAGGAAAAAGACCCAGATGTTCACATAAATCTAATTTATATTCAATATTATCTATTTGACCTTCTAATCTCGCGATATCATTAATAAATCTAGCTAATTTATTCCCTAATTCCATCTGTTTTGGTTCATTTAATGGTTCAATAAGTTTTCTAAAAGTACTCTTTTTGAGAATAATAAAATCACGATTATTCAGTGATTTAATGGCATTATTTTGTATAACTAAATATTTTGACATGTCAAGATATTTACGAATGAAATCAGCTTTTGACATACCTAATTTAGAGCGTGTTTTCTCAATATTTCGGTCTAAATCTTCATCAATTCTGACAGTTATAACACTGGTTGAATTTTTTTCGGACATTGTAGAATTTTCCTAATTAGTAAATATTGTATTTTTCTTGCTTCATTTGTAATTAAAGTAATAATAGTATATAAACGATTGTTTTTTTCACTTTTTGTAAAAAATTATCCAAAATTATGTAAGCACTTAAAATAAATTTGATTATTTAGTTAATCAAATCATCTTTATCAAGGAAATTATTGACTAGACATATATCAATTTGAAGGAAAAAGATTTATTCGATAATTAATTAAAAAATTTATTCATAATATTTAATTATTAAATATTAATTTGAAATATATGTGATGATAATAAAGATTTAGATTTATTACTGATTATATGTAATTTTTTTTCAATCGATAATTATCGATACATCAAAAATTTATAAACAATCCTTTCAAAATGGAAAATATGCAAAATTTATCCTAATGGGAATTTTGTGTCATTTTTAATAAGTTTCTGATATAATTTTAATATATTAAATATGTTAACTTTGAAATTAGTTTGGTTTAAATTAATGACCAATTTTTCTAATCTTTATATTAAATTGCTAAGACTTCTTGAAAAAGTTCAAATTTGCTAAATTTCGAATTATTGAATGTTTTATTTTTATCAAACGAATGCTTTATTAAATAAATAAACCCAAAAACAAAAACAAATCATGCATAATTTTGATGTCATTTGTAATTATTGTATGCTTAAGTAATTTTAATTTACAAACGAAACTCAAGGTAAATATAAATACCCTCTAAAATATAGGTTTCATGTAAAACAACCATAAAAATTTTATTAAGGGTTGATTAAAAAGTAATGGAAATTACCGAAACAGGTAT
The DNA here is from genome assembly GCA_048885945.1 of Candidatus Hermodarchaeota archaeon. GTDB lineage: Archaea > Asgardarchaeota > Lokiarchaeia > Sigyniarchaeales > SOKP01 > LW40-45. Next base: position 3,027 of record JBHLLE010000484.1, read on the forward strand.
TTTGGAAGTAAATCTGAAAAATAATACGGATTCACTAACAATCGAATCTGATGAATTAATTGAAAAAATAGTTAAAGCCTTATCTTCTCGTACAAGACGCCAAATTTTACATCACATTCAAATTGAACCAATGGATGTTTCAAATATTGCCGCTAATTTAAATATGACGGAGGCAAATATTTCAGCCCAGATAAAGAAACTTGAGGAAGCTGGGTTAATTGCATGTGATTATGCGTCTGGCGAGCATGGAGTTAGAAAGATTAGTAAGTTAAAATATGACAAGGTTTTAATCAAATTTTAATTCATCAGAATTATTATTTATATCTTTTTCTAAAGAATTGGGTAAATTCACCTGAAATCAATAAGTTTCATAATCAAATTATTTACTTAATTTAAATTATTTTATTAATTATAATTATTTACGTCTTATACTAAAGCATCGGTTCAAATGAAAGAAAGAATCTCTCTTAAAATTCCCGGTCGAATATGTATTCTTGGTGATAAAGTCGATTTATTAGGTAAACCAGTCATAGCAATGGCTATTAATTTAATGATGAAGATAAATTTTGTAGCAGAGAAAAATAATAGAGTAACCTTTTATAGTCATAATACCAAAGAAAAAACGAAATTTAGTTTAGGGGGGTCTCCTCCTAAAGACATCGATTTAGCTTACTGGAGTGTTTTATATGAGCGTTTAGAGGATAAAATCAATAGTGGATTTTATATGGAAGTCAATTCTGATATTCCAATTGGATGTGGGTTATCAACTTCGGCAGCTGTTTCTGTTGGTTTTTTAAGAGCAGTAAACGAAGCATATAGCTTGAATTTATCCAATTCTGAAATTGCTGAACTTGCCTACTTAGGTGAGAATCACGATTTAGGGATCCAATGCGGCAGAATGGATCAATACTCCATAGCTTATGGAGGAGTGACTTTTATCCACACTGATGAGAATCCAAGGGTTGAAATATTACACATCAGTGAATT
>JBHLLE010000485.1:0-2216 GCA_048885945.1 Candidatus Hermodarchaeota archaeon
ATTTAAACTCTGATTTATATTTTATAAATTCTATTTTTTATATTCTTACACCTTGTTTTAAATGGATTTGCAGACTTTTTATTTTTTTTTGATAATAACAAATTGAATTTTGGTTGAAGAAATATCAATATCTAAAAGATTATCAATTGAATTTCATTATAAAAAAAAAATGTGAATGTTATAAATTATTAATAATTAACATTATTAGATTTATCTCAAAAATTATTAACGATAAAATTTTATCAAAACTATAGCTATAATGAAGGAATAATATTATGTCAGATCTCATTATTAAAAATGGTATAGTCTATGACCCATTAAATGGAATTGACGGCGAGAAAAAAGAAATCCACATCAAAGACGGAAAAGTTGTTGAAAAGGTAAGTGGAGATGCTAAAGTCATTGACGCCTCTGGAATGATCGTATTTCCAGGTGGTGTAGACCTTCATTCTCATATAGCAGGAGCAAAAGTGAATGCGGGTAGAGCCTTTCGTCCCGATGATAAACCTCCAGAAGCTAATTTAAAGCGTACTAAGACCACAAGAAGTGGCACAGGCTTCGCGGTTCCATCAACTTGGAAAATTGGTTATCGATACGCTCAATTGGGCTTCACTACCGTTGCAGAACCTGCCATGCCTTTACTTGAAGCCAGGCACACCCACGAAGAATTTCTCGAAATCCCAATCTTAGATAAATTAGCGTTTCCGCTCTTCGGAAACAATTGGTTTGTTATGCAATATGTTAAAAATAATGACATTGAAAAATTAGCTGCTTATGTACAGTGGATTCTCAAATCAACTAAAGGATACGCAGTAAAAATAGTTAATCCAGGTGGAGTCGAAAATTGGGCCTGGGGTAAGAATTGCGAAAGCCTTGATGACGAAGTGGTTCACTGGGGGGTTACTCCAAGACAAATAGTAGAAAGTCTAGCAAAGGCTAACGAATTATTGGAATTGCCTCACTCAATTCACGTTCATTGTAATAATTTAGGACATCCCGGAAATTTTAAACACTCTATAGAAACTTTTGAAGTTCCTAAAAACATAGAAATCAAACGAGAGGGAAGAGATACTAACTTTCATTGTACTCACCTGCAATTCAATGCGTATGGAGGTACTAACTGGGGTAATTTTCAATCAGGTGCGTCTGATGTTGCGGAATATATTAATGCAAATAAACATCTTACTATTGATGTTGGACAAGTTGTTTTTACCAAATACGCGACCACAACAATGACAGGAGACGGACCGTGGGAATTTGCATTGCATCATCTTGGAGGTATGTCACCCTGGGGTGTGAAACCAGGAGTTAAATGGATAAACGGCCAAGTAGAAGGAGAATCTGGTTCAGGAGTCGTTCCATATTTCTTTAGTCCTAAGGTTGCAGTTAATGCTATTCAATGGGCGATCGGACTTGAATTAGCGCTTCTTATAAAGGATCCTTTTAAAATTGCTTTAACCACAGACCATCCTAATGGTGCGCCTTTTACAACTTATCCAATTGTGTTTAAATGGCTTATGGATCGAAGTTCAAGAAAAGATATGCTCGAAAATGTCGTAAGTAAAAAAGCTAGTGAAGCGACTACACTTCCAGATATTGATCGGGAATATACACTCAGTGAACTCTGTGTTGTCACGAGAGCTGGAAATGCTAAAACCTTAGGTCTCACCGACAGAGGTCACTTAGGGGTGGGAGCAATTGGTGACGTTGCGATTTACAAATTAGACCCTAATAACTACAATGGAGCAGCAATCGAGAAAGCTTTTTCAAATGCTGCTTATACTATAAAAGAAGGGCAAATCGTAGTGAAAGACGGGGATATTACTGCGGCTCCTATGGGCGCATTAATTCGCGCTGAAGGTAAAATTAAAGACAGCATTTATGAAGCTTTAATTGAAGATGTTAAAGTTCGTTGGCGCGATCATTACAGTATTAATTTTAACAACTATGCTGTTCAAGATGCCTATGCTCCTAAAGAAAAAATTGTAAATGGAGTTTAAAATTCTTTTTTTCTTTCTTTTTTAAATTCAATTGTCTAAAACGGAACAACTATTGATTATTCTAGGTAGTTTTAAATAAGCTAAATTTTATTATTTATCCGTTTAATAGAGTACAATTTTTATCCGTTAGAATAAACACTGCAGATGTTTCACTAAATTGAGCGAATTAAATCAGTCTCCTTTAGAGTTTTTGAACGAAAAGAAAGAAGAAAATAT
>JBHLLE010000485.1:2226-4010 GCA_048885945.1 Candidatus Hermodarchaeota archaeon
ATCAGACCTTAGTAGATAATGCGTTACAAGGGGTTGTGATTTTAGTTCCATTTCGTGTTTTATACGCAAATAAAGCTTTTGCAAGACTAACTGGATACACGTTAGCAGAACTAGCTACTCTTTCCCCTCAAAAAGTAAAAGACTTAGTGCATCCTGACGAACAAAAGGTTGCTTGGAAAGGAATGGAAATGATGTATAGAGGAGAAAATATACCTTCTCATTACGAATTTCGAGGAGTACGAAAAAACGGGGAAATAGTCTTGCTTGAAATGTTTACTACTCGCATTAACTATAAGGGGACTCATGCAGTTTTTAGTACAGTTTTAGATATTACTGAACGCAAGCAGATAGAAAAAGCGTTGCGAGAAAATGAACAATTTCTTCAAAATTTTTTTAATGCAATTCAAGACGGAGTGAGCGTTTTAGATCGGGAACTAACTATCGTTAGAGTTAATCCGTGGATGGAAAAGATGTATGCTTCAAGTTTACCTTTAGTTGGTAAGAAATGCTATAAAGTGTATCAAAATAGATCCTCCATTTGTCCCTGGTGTCCTTCCATTAAGACCATAAATTCAGGGGAGATGCATAGTGAAATTGTTCCTTATCCTTCAGCTGAGAATCCTACTGGTTGGATTGATCTTACTTCATTTCCCCTTAAAGATAAAAATGGAAAAGTGGAAAATGTCATTGAATACGTAAAAGACATCACTAAACAAAAACAAGCAGAACAAAAATTAAAAGAATCAGAACAAAAATACAAGAACTTGTTTGAAAGTTCTCCTTTTATGATCATTTTGCTAAATACAGAAGGAAAGATTGTAGACTTTAATAATAAGGTTCTTGAATTTAGTATGTATAAAAAAAATGAACTGGCAAATAGAGATTTCAGAGAATTACATTTTTTATTCCCAGATGATTCGTTAAGAGCTCTTATGGATAATTTTCAAGAAATCCTAGCTAAAGAATCAACAGATCCTATTGAAATAAAATATAGTAAAAAAGATGGTACATTCTCTTGGTTAAGAGTTCACTCCACCTTAGTAGAACACGAAGGAGTAAAATTTATCCAATTCATGCTTGAAGATATACAGAAAGAAAAAAAAGCTGAAAGTATGATTAAGGAGGAAATTAAAAAATTAAAGGAGCTTGATGTGCTAAAATCTGATTTTATAACCAGAATTTCTCACGAATTAAAAACACCATTAACTGTAATTTGTGGTTCTACTGAACTTATATCAGAATATTATAAAGATCCTTTAGACGAAAAAGGTTTAGAGATGATTAACCTTTTAAGTAATGGAGGGAAGAGATTAAAACATTTGGTTGATAATTTACTAAAAGTTACAAAATTAGACTCTGAAGAATTAGAATTAGAACTTAGTGAAGCTGATTTTGGGGAAATTATTACTATATGTATTAATGAGATAAAATTTTTCGCAGAAGAAAGAGAACTTGATATTCAAATCAACATTCCAAAAGAAGTTCGTATTCAGATAGATAAGCCTAAAATTACACAAGTAATAATGAATTTATTTTTAAATGCTATAAAGAATACTCCGCCAAAGGGTAAATTAACGATAGATTTACTTGATTTTAAAGATTATATTGAGTTTTCGGTTAAGGATACTGGTATAGGAATTACTCAAGAAGAATTTAAAAAACTATTTAAAAAATTTGGAAAAATTGAAAGATATAGTAAAGAGATGGAAGGAATTAATATAATTATAGAAGGCTCTGGTCTTGGTCTATATATTTCAAAAAAAATAATTGAAGTACATAAGGGG
>JBHLLE010000486.1:0-3994 GCA_048885945.1 Candidatus Hermodarchaeota archaeon
TTAAAGCATTCTTCTTTTCCAGACGGTTGAATTGGAGGATACATATCTTCCCTTTTTTTTCTAGTTTTATAAACTTAAACTGATTTTCAAACATTCTATAAAACCATAAATGAAATTTTTTTTATGATTTATCTATATTTTTAAATTCAATCAACATCAACAGCAATTTTGCATTTATTACATCGCTTTGCGCCCCTAAATAAGGGATTTCCACATTCCGGACAAAAATATCTCTTTTCTTCTTCTTCTACAAATTTTTCAGTACCTAATTCTCTCCATGTGGGTATGGTTCTAAATATAACTTTTTTCCCCACAGCAATAGGAAAATTTTCAATAAACTTACAAGGCCAGTCATCGCATTGATGACACCCTTCAATTCCTTTTTCGATTGTGCAATTTTTTATTGGACATTTTTGACATACGGGAAAAACAACTCCTTCTGACAAACATCCTGTACAGGCAAGATCATCCGTGGTCTTAGCAAATGCTTTATAGATAGGTAATAAAACTTTTTTGAATTTCTCGTTATTATCTCTATGAGCAATATAAATTGAACATGTTCCACAATATAATCCACATGGGGCTAACAATTCTTTCTTTACTTTACTCATTTTAGTTTTCACCATTTTTTTAATAATTTCTGGTAGTATTGTTTACTATATAAAATTTTTTAAATCACCATACTTTATTGTGGTTAATGAATAATATAGATAAAATCGATTTAAAAAATATTGAAATAAAACTAGAGGAATTCAGCAAAAATATTACATTTCTCCAAGATCTTGCGTTAACTACGAAGATTAAATTAGATGATTTAGCGAAAAATATTATTGAAAAAAATTTTTTATCAGAAATAACTCAAAAAACTGAAAAAGACTTAGTATTTTTTTTAGATAATAGACCAGCTAATTGTAAAATCCTTGATAGCTGTACGGTAATGATTGAAAAAGCTACAATTAAAGTATTAAGAACTTATATTGACAAAGGAGCTTTAACTGCTGATAAATTAGTCGATAAGTATATTGAATTTTCTACTAAACCAAATGTTGTCTCAGTTTGTCCAAATGAGAATTGCTTTAATATTGTATTGAACTTGTTTAAAACTCTTAAAGAATTATTACATTCAGCAAAACAATTTGAATTAAAGAATATCAGTGATATTTATAAAGATGGTAAATTTCTGGATAAACTTGAAGAATCTGAAGGAGAATCAGACCTAATATCCCCATTATCAAACGAAAAAAGAATAAAAATTTTGAAAATTTTAAGTAAAGGAAGTTTATATTACAATCAAATCGAAGATAATGTTGGTATTAAAGGTGGACCTTTTCATTTTCATCTTAAGAAACTCCTCGACGCGAATTTCATTAAGCAAACCGAAGAAAAGGGCCCTTATTCAATAACATTTAAAGGATTAAAAGCTTTAAAGTTTTTATTTGATTTTAAAGAGGTTTTATCAAATTTGGAATAATAAATAATCTGAAATAAATTAAAAGTTCCTGAGCATCTATTTTCAAAAGATGAAATAACTGAAAATTAGTTGCTTTGGATCGATTAATTTTTAAATAGAAATTATTCTAATCTTTAATATAAAACATTAGGTGGCATTAATGAGTGAAAAACGATTAGAAGTATATCGAGAATTGCAAAAACATCTCGATTGTATGCCTGTTGGATACCCTGCTACGGAATCTGGAATTGAATTAAAAGTTCTTAAGCATCTATTTTCTCCAGATGAAGCTGAGCTTGCTTTAAAATTGAATTACATGGTTGAACCTTTAAAGAAGATATTTCGAAGAGTAAAAAAGAGTGGGATTACCATTGAACAACTTGAAAATAAACTTGACAATATGTATGATAAAGGACTTATTAACCATGGGAAAATAATTAATGAGAGCGGTGAAGAAGAAAAAGTATACGCAAATGCTCCATTAGTAATTGGAATGTTTGAATATCAATTAAGTAATCTTTCTAAAGAATTTTTAACTGATGTAAAGCAATATTTTGAAGAATCCTTTTGGATGGAAGAATACAACAAAACGGGAATACCACAATTACGAGTAGTTCCAATAGAACAAAGTGTAGATTACGAACAAAATATTGCAAGTTACGATGATTTAAAAAATATTATCGAAAACTGTGGAGGCCCTATAGGTATTTCAGAGTGCATTTGTCGGCAAGGTAAAGATCTCCTTAGAGATCCATGTAAAAAAACGGATATGCGAGAAATTTGTTTCTCCTTTCGAAGAGGGGCTGAAATGTATCACGAAAAAGGGTTAGCTCGATTGATTTCCAAAGAAGAAGCGCTCGAAATTTTAAGAAAAGTTGAAGAAGCCGGTTTAGTTCTTCAACCAGGAAATTCTCAAAGACCCATGGCTATTTGTTGCTGTTGTGGTTGTTGTTGTGAAGTATTAACCAATCAAAAGAAATTTAACGAACCTGCTCAGTTTTTTGCGACTAATTATTATGTTGAAGTAGATTCAGAACTGTGTGTGGGATGTGGTGTTTGTGAGGATCGCTGTAACATGGAGGCTATAACTATTGAAGATGATAAATCTAAAATTGACAAAGGTTCTTGCATTGGATGTGGTGTTTGTATTCCTACATGTCCTCAGGATGCTATATCTCTTAAGAATAAAGAAGAAATAGTTGTACCACCAAAAAATACGATGGGTACCTATATGGCAATAATGGATAAAAAAGCTGAATTGGCAAGGATGGAAAAATCCTAAAAAATTTAAAAAAAAATTCAATAAAAGATGGAAAAAATGGTTGATAAGTACGAAAAAATTTGTAATAAGATGGGTGCTCCATGGTCCGAAGAGATGGAAAAAATTCTTAAAGCTCTATTTACCCCTGAAGAGGCGGATATTTTATTAGTCTTTAATGCTCCATACATGGATCAATTCACAGCGAAGAAAATTGCGAGAAAGGTTAAACATCCTGTCGAGGAAATTGAACCTATTTTAGAGGAAATGGCACGCACTCAACGCATATTTTCAGCTGTAAAAAACAATACTCGAACATATTCTCTATTTCCACTTCTTCCCGGATTATTTGAATTATTCTTCTCAAATTATAAAAGAGCCAAAGCAGAAGAAAAAGAGAATCTAATGCTATTTGCTGAGGAGTACGAAAAATATTACAACAAAGGATATCTTAAAGACAGCATGTTTAGTTCTTCGTATCCATTTATGAGAGTCCTCTTAGATCAAAAAGCTATTGAAGATTCTGTTGAGAGAGGGAAAGGAACGCTTGTTCAAGTTAACCAAGAAGTCGAACAAGTAAAAAATAACATTCTCCCTTTCGAAGTAGCCAAAAATTTTGTTGAAAAATCTCGCAGAGTTTCTGTAATGGATTGCGCGTGTCGTACTCACATGAAAATACAAAACAATGGAAAACCGGTAAATGATTATCCAATAAATGTGTGTATGGCTTTTAATATATGGGCAGATTATTGCATCGAACAAGAATTTGGGAGGGAACTAACTAAAGAAGAAGCTCTTAAAACCTTAAATGCTGCTGCTAAAGCGGGATTAGTTCACACTACGCAAAATATTACGGAAAAATCCATGTTTATGTGTAATTGCGACAGAGATTGTTGCGTTATGCTTAAAGGTATTCACAAATTTAACCATCCAAACTTTGTTGCCAGTTCTAACTTTATTCCAGAATACGATAGAGACAACTGTGTATTCTGTAAAAAGTGTGCCGAATTATGTCCTATGTATGCCATAGAACTCGCTGATGAAGAAAGCGAAGACAAAAAAATCGAAATTGACTTGAATAGGTGCATTGGTTGCGGAGTATGTGCCTTTAATTGCCCAAAAGAGGCTATAACGATGGTTAAAAAATTCGCAAAGATTCCTGCCAAAGATTTTATGGAAGCTACTACGAAATACTTAGATGGGAAAGTAAATTAATTATAATATTTTTAACCTAATTTTTTTCTTAATGATTATTACGTTTCTTACCTCCTTTTTATCTCAATTTT
>JBHLLE010000487.1:0-3989 GCA_048885945.1 Candidatus Hermodarchaeota archaeon
TGCGATTTCATTTTTCTTTTCCATCCAATTAGCGATATAAAGAATAAAATGCTGACTGTAAGGATTATTACTAAAGTTAGAATAGTTATAAAATATATTCTTGGCTGTCTTGAAGTAAAGTAAATAAATCCAGAGGCAAGAATTATGAAGGTTGTAGTTAAAATATAAAATGCAATCGTTTTTATGTAATCTCGTAATTTGATATCTATTCTTGGTGATTGTAATCGATTAAATAGAAATCTAAAGTTGTTTGAGATATGATATTGAGCAAAAACAATCGTAGCGATAATGTATATTGACACAACCCAAAAAGCACTATTAATTGCCCATAAAACAAGAATATCCTCTATGAAATATTTCAAAGTTACATATTCCCAAGCTTCTATAAAGTTCCAATCAAACCTAGTTCCTAATACTATAAAATAATATGTTAAACTATATCCTAAAAATCCTACAAGAAAAGCTAAGGCAAATCCTGCAGTATGATGAGAAGCCAATCTAATTTCATACCTCATTCTGAATGAAGTAGGTATCTTATCTTTAGGAACTTTTAGCCGTTCATCATAATTATCTTCTGTAAATAATATTAGTTTTTGAAATTTATGAAATAAAAGATAAATACATATGAAAAATGCTAAAATGGGTATCTGGGACGTAAGCATTTCAAAAATAATCGGGTTACCAGTATAAACACTAACTTCAGGGAATATAAAAATTGGTAATATAAAGAAAAGCACTATTAACCAAATAATATATCCGGTAAGAGATAATATCCAAATGGTTCGATCAAAAGGCTTCTTAGGCTTTTTAGGAACTATACTATTAATAACAACCGCAATATAGTCTTTTTCCTTGTATTCTAATTCGTATTCATTACGGGTAAATGATATATCTTTTTCTAACTTTTGTCTTTTTTGAGAAACACAAATTTGGAATGTTTTATTATCTAAATAATTAGTGTGATTAAAGAGAAAATCGATGGTTTCATTAAATTGATTTTCTATGTTTAGTACTTTAATCCACTTTTTTGTAGTTCTCCCAAGAGATTTAAACTTCTTGCGGGAAATACACGGAGAATTTTCATCTTTGAACAAATTTTCTCTATCGATTATATCTTTAGTAGGATAATAATAATTTTTATTAAAAAGCAGTTTATTAATAACTTTTTTGAAAAATCTGAAAAAATGTAGAAAAAACAACCTTGTAAGACTATTTAAACTGTAAAAGATAACCTGACTTTCTTTTTGAGTTTTTTCATCCCGGATTTTCACAGGTAGTTTTCCATTTAACTTTCCAAATATCCGTAATATACTTTGTTCCTTATCTTTTAATTTATTTTTATACCAAAATCTTTTCCACTTAAATTTCCAAACTAAAATCGATAGCTTCAAAATTTTATGTAAGTAATCTAATGGATCAAAAAGCTCTTGTTCCTCTATTTCTTGAACATATTCCATAAAAAATAACCTTTTGTTTGCTTTTATTAGTAGATTTCGACTATAAATATTTCTTTTTTTTACCTTAAAAAGTTTTTTAAGGATTGTAAAAGATCAAAATTAATGCCATTTTCTTATACTTTTTTGTGAAATAATACTGATAAGAATATGAACCATTGAGAATCTTAAAAGTAGTAATTGTATTAAAAACCTTAAATAGCATAAAATCTACTTTTGTATAAATAAATATTTTAGTAAATTAGTAATTTGGAGAAACATTAAAATGTATCATTTAGACGGTTCAGATTATTTGAATGAGAAGTATTACAGAAAAACTTTTAGTATATGCCCAGAATGTATGGAAAGAATTCCTGCGATTATAGAAGAAGATAACGATGAAATGATTTATATGTATAAAACATGCCCTGAACATGGAGATTTTAAGGATTTACTAAGTTCTTCTGCAAAATATTATAAATGGACTCATTATGCTGTAAAGGATGAAAAAGGTAACGTCATTTGGCAATTCGAAAAGGATGGAGAAGCTAATCCTCCTGATTGTGTTGGAGAAGATCCAAGAGGTTGTCCCTATAATTGTGGTTTATGTCCAGAACACCTTTCTGCATGTTCATTGGCTCTTATTGATTTGACTAATCGTTGTAATTTCAATTGTAATTTCTGTTATGCTAATGTGCAAAAATCGGGGTATTTAGTTGAACCCACTCTGGAAGAAGTAGACCGTATCATGCGACATTTTAGAGAAAAGCCAATGCCTGCAGTAGCTATTATGTTTACTGGTGGAGAACCCACCGTTAGGAAGGATTTTCCAGAAATTTGTAAAATGGCTAAAGATCATGGATTTCAAGAAGTTATCGTGGCTACTAACGGATATGGATTTCAGAAAAAAAATGGAGGTCTGGAATGGACTAAGAAAGTCTATGAAATGGGTTTAGATACTCTCTATTTTCAATTTGATGGTATCAACAATGTTACTTATGAGAAAACCCGAGGAATAAAGAATTTAATGGCTTATAAAAATCGAGTTGTTGAGAATTGTAGAAAAGTAGGATTATCATCGATTAATTTAGTTGCTACCATTGCTCGAGGAGTCACAGATATAGAAATCGGTAATATTATTCAATTTGCGATTGATAATATTGATGTAGTCAGAGGAATTACATTTCAACCAGTATCTCTATGTGGTAGAATTGCCCATGAAGAACGACAAGAGTTAAGAATCACTAATGCAGATGTTATTAAAGCAATAGAGAAACAAACTGGAGGTAAAATTAGCATGGAAAATGCGTGGTATCCTTTGACCACCATTGTGGAATTTGGCAGAGTTATCGCTTACTTAGCGGACGTTGAGCCTATTGAGTTCACATGTCACCCTGATTGTGGATTTGCAACATATATGGCCGTAGATCCTGATTCGGGTGAGATGGTTCCATTAATGGAGTATTTTGACCCTTTAAAAGTTATTGATTTCTCTAATCGATTTTGGGAAAAAATTAAACATAAGGAAAAACAACCGATAAAAGTTTTTGAAAATTTATTAGGTGATTTTGGGAAAACACTAGATAAAGGTATAAATTACATAGATAAGACACAGCTACGAGCAAGATTTCTTTTAGGAGTATTACAATATCTGAAAAAACCTGGTAAACTTATGGAAATGTTTAGTCGTTTACTAATGAATGGAGATTGGGAGAGTATAAGCTCATTTACACATGGTAGTTTACTACTTTCAAGTATGCACTTCCAAGATGCTTATAATATGGATATTGAAAGAGCTAGAAGATGTATTGTTCACTTCGGCGTTGCTATGCCCGATGGTTCAGTGAAAGAAATCTCCTTCTGTACAATGAATACCCTCCACAGACCTCACATAGAAAAGCAAATTGCTAAACAAATAACAGAAAAAGTTAGGAACGAATTTGACACTACAACTGGTCAAGAAGCGGTAGAAATTGAACAAGAAATAGCTCGTAATGGCGGTATTAAAAAGGAGAGTGATGATTAAATGACTTCTGAATTTGTTGAAGATAAAGATGGAATGAAACTCCGTAAATTGGTGGAATTAAAGACAGATACAGCTAAAGAATATCAAGATGCAATGATTGGTCGTGTTGAATATTTTAAGAAAAAAAATCAAGAGAAGAGTCAATTTAATAGTTTTATACAAAATACTATCATTAATTCATTATGTACGATTTTAAACTTTAAACAAAATATTGACAAGGCAATTGGAGAAGAAAACTTGAAAAAAGTCCATGAAGTTATAGACAATATCCTGTTATTTGGATTATAAACTAATTTTATTTATATTTCCTTATTTTTGATTATATTTTTTTTATTTTTCAAAAGATATTTTTGATATTGTATTTTAATTTAGATTACGATGGTTTTTAATATCATAACTTTACCCGTGACAATACTCTTCATCGTTGTAGGGTGCGGTTTATTATTTTATGCTATTAAATTGAAGAAGAAATATACAAAAGAACATAATTTTATAAACAGTTTTCTTACATTTTTATTATGGATTATTGC
>JBHLLE010000488.1:0-1849 GCA_048885945.1 Candidatus Hermodarchaeota archaeon
TAACAGGCATAATCAATATTCTGTGAAATAAACATACTTAATTAAAAATAAAATAGCAAATGTAATAATAAATAAAAATTAAAAAAATTTATTCAACTTAAGTAAAACTTAGGTCATTATATTTTAAAATGAAAGTCATTGCGATAACACCCAATCAAAAACATGATCTTTTAGCTTCTACTGTAATTGAAGGATTATATAAAAACAATATTGAAATTATAGCTTCTGATAAAGGAAATTGCGTTAAAAAAGTCTATTCTAATAGAGAGATAATTAAACATTCTAAGGACGCTGATTATATTTTTGTTATTTGGGGTAAAATCAAAGGAAATAAACCACCTAAATATTATCTTTTAGAGAAAATAAATAGACCTGAAATTACAGCATATATAGACGGGAGTGAGTGGACTTATACAGGGTATCGTGAGGCGAATCAATTAAAAGAAGTAAAACATAATCCAAAAAGAATGAGGGGAGAAAATTGGGTAAATGAAAAGATGTTTGATTATTGCAAATTCTATTTTAAAAGAGAATGTTATCCCGAAGATTCAGAACGAGGAATTATTCCATTACTCTTTGCCGCAATGGATAAAAATTTTGGAAACTTTAATGTCAAGAAAAAGTACGATATTTTTTGTTCTTTTGGGCAAAAACAGACAGGTTTAAGAAGCGAAATAGAAGATTCTTGTAGAAAATTATCTAATGAGGGCTATAATGTTCTTATTGAATTTGGTTTAGACTATAATGAATATTTAAAAATTATTTCCTCCTCATATATAAGCATTGATTCTTGGGGTGCTGGAAATTGTAATGGAAGATTTTGGGAAATTATTGCTAACAAATCTTGTTGTTTTTGCCAAAAATACAATATACTTTTTCCTAATGCTTTTAAAGATGGATTAAATTATGTAGAATATTCTGATATTGAAGAATTTGAAAAAAAAATAAGATTTTATTTAGATAATAAAGATAAATGCTTAGAAATTGCAGAAGAAGGGTATAAACATTTATTAAAATATCATACATCTAAAGCAAGAGTAAAATATCTCCTTGATAATTTAAAAGACTAGTTTAGAAAGATATGAAGATTATATTTAACAGTTATATTCGAGATTGGTATTGGCAAATATTTGATGAATTGTCAAAGAATTACGAGATTGTTTTACCAGACAATTATAAAGATGAATCTAATAAAAGTAGAATTGTGGATTTAGAAAATTTAGAGAAATGTGTTCGGGAAAATATGGATGCTGATTTTATTTTTGATCTTCGTGGTAGCATGCATCATTTAATTGAATGGACCAACCGCAAAATTGATCTACCTTTAGTTTTATTTGATACAAATGTCATTAATAGACCCTACAAAGCAAAAAGGTCTCTGTTTGCTTATTTATGGTATGTTGAAAAGTATGCTAAACCATTGATGGAAAAATACAACAAAGAAAATTTAATATATCAAGGTATGGCAGCGAATCCATATTTATATTATCCAATTGAAACTGAAAAAATATATGATATTGGATTTTTTGGTCAACATTATGGAGAAAGAAAATATTGGCTCGATATTATTAAAGACTTTTGTGAAAAAAACAAAATAATGTATTCTTTTCCAAAAGGGCACGGTGAAAAACTTCCTTGGAGTTTTGAAGATATAAACACATTTTATAATCAATGCAAGATAAACATATCATTTTCTCCAAAGCAAACCCTAGGAAGAATCGTAAATCTAAGAACTTTTGAAATAAACATGTCTGGAAACTTTCAATTGATGCAATACACCCCACTCATAGAAGAATACTTTGAAGTTGATGAAGAAATAGTTACATGGAAAAATAAAAATGAATTATTC
>JBHLLE010000488.1:1859-3989 GCA_048885945.1 Candidatus Hermodarchaeota archaeon
CCTGATTTTTGGGAATAAATTATCCATTTCCACTCATTTATTTTTATATCCCTTGAAAAAATTCAATATTACCTAAAAAATGAGACTGAAAGGGAGAAAATTGCTAAAAATGGATACAAAAGGGCAATTGAAAATCATACCTGGTCAAAAAGGATCGAACATGTTTACACTTTTTTAAAAGAAAAAAAAAATCTAAGCATTGAAAAATTTAAAATAAATATTGAAGATGTTTTGGATAAAAAAGATGGTAGAAATTTTAAAAAAATACAAATTAATAATAAAAGAGAGAATACTTCTAATATAGTTTTATTTATTTTGAAAAATAAGGGTTATAAACTAAAGAGAGACATAAAAAATATCAACCAAATAAAAATAGTTAATTTTAGACAAAATATCACAACTTATTATTATCCAAGTTTAAGTAATTTTTATTTTCTTGGATTACGGGGGAAAATAATGATGGTCTTAAAAATTATTAAAAAATCAGATATTAAATATGAAGATTGGAATGAATTTAGAAAAGTCTTTTGTTTAATTGAAAACATAGATCAAGATATGGCTCAATTTGGCATTTTAACAAATGGTAATGAATGGATCATTCAAGATCAGAAAGAAAAAAAATGGCTAAAGGAAATACCTCGTAGAAAAGCATTGAAAGCTAGAGTAAATTTTATAGAAATAATTAAATTAAAAATTAAAAAGATCCTACAAGATCTAAATAAAAAATTTAAAATCTTAAAATTCATTAGTTTTTTCTAATTAGGAATTATATCTGAAAAAGCTCATAACAAAATAGTTTATAATTTGCTACAAAAACTATAATAAAATTAAAATGATGCAAATTGGTTAATTAAAGTGTTTTAAATACACTTTATTCTTCTGGAAAATGGAAATTAACTTAGAAAAGCAATAAAAAACAGAGAGAGCCAAATAAATAACGATAGATCTTTTAAAAAATGAAGATGAGGATAGAGAAAATAAAAAAAACCAATGAAAATCATTAATTATGGATTTAACAGCAGAGAATGGTTTAAAAATTTCGAAAGAGTGTTTTATTCAAAACTGGCTCCAAGATTAAAACCAAGTTATAAAAATTGCTTAAATATTTTAGGAAAGAGTATATCATTTTTTGTCTTTGAACATAATGATATCAGGAATCTTTGCTTATTTGATCTTGATGACGGATCAGGATTAAAAGAAGATTCCTGCAAAATAAAATATGACTTTCTTGAAAAATTTATGGAAGAAAATCATATTAACGATTATCTTATTTTTAAATCACAATTGAATAAACATTATCCTTATTTTGAATTTTATAAAGATATAGATAAAACTGTACCACTGGGATATTTCCCTGACAATTTAAAAGCTTTGTTAAAATATAAAAAAAAAAAGAAATATCTTTTAACCTCAAAAAACCAAAAACAAAAAGATATAGATGTTTTTTGGTTAGGTACTGTTAAAAATGATATGGGTGAAGGGATGATATGGCCAAAAAATTTGAATTTAAAATATTGGAACTATGGTAAAAGAATTGCTGGTTTTAAAGCTTTACAAGAAATATCAAAAAAAAGAACTGATTTAAAAATAATCTGCTCGGATAAAAAAGTACCACTTAAAAATTATTTTGAATTAATTTCAAGATCAAAAATTTGTTTTGATTTTGTAGGTGTTGGTGAATTTACAAAAAGATTTGTTGAATGTGTAATTCTTGAAAAATGTGTAATGAGTTTCAAAAAGTTGCAAGAATTTAACTTTCAATTAAGAGAAAATATTCATTATATATCAATTGAAGAAGGTGATGATATAGATTATACCTTTACATCTGGTTCAAGTTCTTACCCTAATTCTTATTCTCTAAGAAACATTAAAATTAAACCTAAAAGAAGTTTAATTAATAAGCTTGAATATAGCATAGATGAAGCTATTAATAATCCAGATTTAATTGAGAATATTGAGAAAAATGTATCAAAAATTCAAAAATATTTCACTTTTGATTTTATTACTTCCTATATAAAGGAAAAATCTTTAGAATATTTCTTTTCTAAACGATAATTCCATTTAAAACTTGATTAAAAATCGCTCTATTTATATTAATATCATAAATCTCTAAGAATTTTTAGAGTAAAA
>JBHLLE010000489.1:0-3987 GCA_048885945.1 Candidatus Hermodarchaeota archaeon
AAGATACGCTAACCACGCTAAGATATATATAATTCTTGACATTTTCTGGTGATTTTAAGCATTTAATAGCAAAATAAAGACTCAATGTAAATAAAAAATGAATTAATGAATAAGAGCGTACCTCATTAGCAAAAAAAATTGAAAATGGAGAAATAGAATAAAGAAAAATTATTATTAAGCCTAAGTTTTCATTAATAATTTCTTTTCCTATTAAATATAAGATAGGTAATGTTAAAATACTAAATAAAACAGATAATAATCTTACAGAGAATATTGATTTTCCAAAAATTAAAATCCAACCTCTTAAAATGATATAATATAAAGGAGGATGTATATCACCGATAACTTTAGTCCAAAAACTAGAATTAGATGATGTTGCTATTGCAATACTTATTGCTTCATCCTCCCATAATTGTTCTGAGATAATATTTATTAATCTTAAGTATATACTAATGCTTAAAAAAATATATAAAAGATTTCTTGAATTAAATACCCTTATAAAGTTCATTATATAATATCTATTCAATTTTGATTAATTATTATTAAAAAATCAATACTTTTTAAGTTTGTTTTGGTTATTCAATTAATTTTTAAGTTTCTATTTTTAATTCATATTCAGTTTTAATAAATGTTAATTCTATTTTAAATTGGCTTCTCAAATTGATGAATATTTATTACTTTTTTTAAATTATATTAAAGAATCATAAATTTTGAAATTTCACATGTATAAGTATCCCAATAAAGTAAATATCTTAAAAAATGTAAAATTATTTAGTAAGTCATAAAGATTTAATATTGAGTAAATTAGAAATTTTCATAAAGAAAAATACATAAAATAAGTTTTTCTGAACTATATGTTTATAGATGTTTGTAATAAAAAAGAAAATTTAAAGATCATAGCATTGGTATATAAGAAATGAATTTAGGTTATGTGTTATTTGTTTTTATTTTTTTTTTTGATATTGTGTTTTTTTTTTTGTTTTATTTGTTTAAAAGAGAAAAAACCTACTTACTCATTCCTTTTCTTTTTATTACATTCTGGTTAACTTTATATGTTGTTGGTAGACAGTTTAATAGTCGTTTAAAAGATTTTGTTAGTTTATATGGTGCGGGTGAAATGATATTAAATGATCCTGAAAGACTTTATGAAGTTAGTGGATATTTTTATACGCCACTTTTCGCAATATTCATGTCGTTACTTGCTTTTTTTTTTAATTATGATGATACTTACTATATACTTCTTTTTTTGAGTTATTTTTCGTATTTCTTTTGTGTATATGAGCTTGATAAGATCTTAGTTTTAAAAAAGGTAAATAAGAAAAACATTCGGATATTATTTCTGCTTATCTTATCTGGATTCTTTTCTTACATACAATTCTTCAATAATCAAACAAAGATATTCTTACTTTTATTTTTTTTAATTTTTGTTAGAAGAGAGATTCAATATAAAAAAGTTGATAAAGACCTAAAATATTACTTCATTAATTTTAGTTTATTTGCTTTTATTATTGGTATTGCTCCTTATTTTATTATAGTTTTAGTGATTTATTTTACTCATGGTATTTCATCAATAAAAGAATTATTCAAACCAGATAAAATCAAACATTACGTATTGTTTCTAAGTATTTTTATTTTACAAAACTTTCTCTTTTTGATTTATCCTTTTTTATTCTTAGAATTTATTAAGAATATCATTTTTCCAACCAATGCTCATGCAACCGGAGAATATCTTTTCATTTATATAAGTGATACATTTACAAAAGAATGGATGCGAGTGGCACCTTACATTCTCTATATTTTCACATTTATTTTAATTATTATAGTGTTATTTATTATATCCCGAAAAAATATTAACTTAAACGAAAAATTTAGCTATTTTTCTCTTTCTTATTTTTTCCTTGGTACATACTCTTGGCAATTCATTTTAGCTATAATTACAATTCCTTTTATTACATTTTTATTCATTCCTTATTTAAAAGAAAAAGAACTTGTCAGTAAGTCAACAAAAAATTATAAACTTGCTTTAATTGGATTAATCTGTGCTATTTTAATTTCATTTCTATACGACAATATATATCTTAATTACTATATCTATGAAGAAGTAAATATTTGGATATTGAAATGGATTCTAAAAAATATGTTGATTACTTTAATTGTTTGTTTAATGATGTCTTCCTTAGTTATATTGAAATTAGATAAAGATAATATTTATTTAAAGTATAAAGAAATAAAATCTACATTAAATCAACAAATTAATACAACAGAAATTTTACTTTCTAATAACACTGATTTATTTGAGATATGTTTAGAGTTTAATAAAATTTTTGTATCTAAAGACTGGAAAGTAAAAATTAAGATGCATAAACAAAAAAAGAATGAACCAGCTTTTTTAATTGATGTAGATATGAGAAAAAAGGATTTCAACTTTTATAAGAGAACAGAGGGAAAAAAGCATCAGCATTTATACTTATTATTTAATGTTTATATTGAAAAGGAGGAGAAATTACAGATTTACACACCCCTTTTTGTAAAAAAAGATAGAATTACTAGCCAATCAGAAAATTTAATAGAATTTAGATTTATGATCCAATAAATCTAATTACTTTAATCTATCCCTTGCTGTATAGATACTATTGTAATATGAAATAAAAATTAAAAATAATTATTGGTAATTTATTACTTTTTGAAAAATAGTTAAACAAAGAAATTCATTTTTTTCTTTAAAATCTTTTAGACATTCTTTTTAGAGAAATTAAATGAAGATCTAATATAATTACGCAAAGTTAGGATTTTTAAAATATATGATTTTCGATTTGGTCTGAAATCTTGATGCGAATAATCTATATCCTTAAAACAATATACTTTATTTTTATCAACAAATACAGAAACGGCTAATAAATGAATAGAGGCGTCTCCCCATCTATTATAATAAATACCTCCATTTTTATCAATCACATTATAGTAATCTTGATATTCGTCTGATCTCCAAAAATTTAGATTTGAAACTTCAAAATTAGTATAATAAAGTGAGCGATCCCATTTTCCCCCTTCATCCAAATATTCGTGAAGATACTTAGGATTAATATCTTTATTTTTTATATATTTTTCTGTCAACTCCCATAATCCTATAACAAAATCTGGACTATCTTTTAGTAGTCGTTCACCTAAATAGCCATAAATATAATTGTTTTTTTCCATATATTTAAAAATATCATATTTTATCTTAGAATGGAAAAATGAGTCTGAATCTAATCTCCAATACCATTCATATTTTTTTATAGCTTTATGTTTGAAAAGTTCACCGCTAAAAAATCTGCACATATGGTTATAACCGATGTTTCCTGGAAATATCTTATTTCTATCAATCCATGGAGGGATTTTAAATTTTATATATTCAAACTTTAAATTTGGGTATTTATCTAAAAAAAAATTTTTATCCTCGTCAGAAAAATCATCATGAAATATTATAATTGGATAGGTATACTTTTTATTGAAATACTTATCTAATAGGTTTAAACTTTTTTTTAAATCTTTAATATCTTGTTTCCTTGAAAGATAAATTATTACAGCATTACAATTTTTACTCATTTTCTCTCTTTCTATTGTCTAAATTTTTTAAACATTATTTAATATATTAGATTATTTCCATTTTCTATACCATTTCTCCAATATTATTAAGATCCAAAGTTGACCTCTATGTGGTCGTGGAGATTTTATTAGATAATCGATATAATTTTTTCTAAGAATACCATCTTCAACCAACTGTGAATTTTTTAATATGTATAAATATTTATTTACAAAACCCAGTCGAGCTAAATTTGCATTAAAACCACCTTTCCTTCGAGTTAATATTTCTTTAGGAAGGTATTTTTTTGCCACCTTTTTTAAAAGATATTTATAAATCTTATTCTTAAAGATTAATTGAGGATCTATTGACATGATATATTCTATTAAATTATGATCTAATAAAGGAACTCGAACCTCTAA
>JBHLLE010000490.1:0-3971 GCA_048885945.1 Candidatus Hermodarchaeota archaeon
AAATTTAGTTGGAGACGTGTGGAATGATATCTATTCGTACCAAACGAGAACGAGATCAAAAGAATATTTAGGATATCCAACCCAGAAGCCTGAAAAATTACTTGAACGAATAATTTTAGCCTCTTCAAATGAAGGAGATATAATCGCAGACTTTTTTTGTGGTTCAGGTACCACTTTAACCATTGCTAAAAAACTCAATCGAAAATGGATTGGAACGGATAATAATCCAAAAGCTGTTGAATTATGTAAAAAGAGATTAGATCTAATATAATAGAAATATAGATTATTAATTTTAAAAACAAATTATACATTTATTAAATAATTAAAAAGTAACGTATTAAAAGTGATAAATATGGGAGAAAAATACGCTTTATTTGCTTTTAACGGAGATCCAATGTGTTTTATCCACGTTATCCTAAACGCTTTAGACATGCACTATAAAGGACACGATGTAAAAGTTATAGTGGAAGGGTCAGCTTGTAAATTAGCCAGTGAATTTGAGAATACGTCTAATCCCTTTCATAAAAAATATCAAGAATTAAACGAAAAAGGATTCATTGACTGTTTTTGTAAAGCTTGTAGCAATAAAATGGGTTCTTTAGGTATAGTGGAGAAGATAGGATTTTCCACTTGTGATGAGATGATGGGACATCCAAGTATGGCTAAATATATTAATTTGGGCTATTCAATAATAACATTCTGAATCGTAATTAAGAACTGATCGGTTCTTTAAAATTTATTATACATAATTAATGATAAATTAAGAGTAATAATGAGTATCGAAGACTCCATTTTCTTAGGGTTGTTCATAGGAATTATCGCATATATTCTACTCTATCTTGGAAAAGGAATTGAAAAATATGCTGTGGAGAAATTTAAGAGAGATAAGAAAGATAAAGTTAATCTTAAAAGTAAAAACTCTGGAATATGGATTATTGGTTCAATTTTAACTATAATTTATTTTTTCATTCAATGGGCGGCATTATTATTTGCTCCTATTAATTTAATAGCACCTCTTGAAGGTATAGGGTTAATTGTTTTAGTTGTTTTTTCGTTTTACATTTTAAAGGAAGAGATTAGTAAATTAGAATTATTTGGTATTTTAATTATAATAATTGGTACTACCTTTGTTGCGTTATTTAATCCTAATAAAGGAATTATCAACACTTCCGATTTTAAAATCGAGATTTTTGTGATAATCACAATCTCGCTTATAGTATTAGAATTAGTTTTACTTATTATTTCTAAATTTAAAGATTATAAAGGCACTGGATTAATAGGAGGATTTACGGCGGGAACATTTTTAGCACTTTCAACTGTAACTAAAAGAATTACCGCGATTCCAAATTCAAGTATAATAATAGTTTTTACCATATTGACTTTAATATTTGGTATTATGGCTAAAGCATTTTCACAACTTGCATACGCAAAAGGAAAAGCTAATATTGTTATACCTTGTTTTACATCGACAAGTATAATAATCGCAATACTAATAGGAATATTATCGTTAAACGAAAAGATTGAATTAATGCAAATAATTGGTATCGTTCTGATTGTTGGAGGAATTATTCTTTTAACCGCATTTAAAAAAAATGAAAACTAGAATTTTATTCCTATTGAAAAATGATGTCTTTAATTCCAACCCATACTTTAGCTTCCTCTAACGATTTGACTATTTTTCTTTTAGGTGATCGTGCTCTTTCTAATAGAATTTCTACTTCCTTATTTAAAACGGGATTTTTTCCAATAACGTAAGCAGATTTAGCTAACTTATAGTTAATTTTTCTTAAAAATTTAAGAATAATCTTGAAAGATTTTAAATTAATTATAATCAAATCAAAACCATCTACAATTGCTGAATATGTTTTTAAGTTCTTAATTAAATCCTTAAATTCCTTTAAAAAGCGCTTTGCAACTGATTTTGGAACTGTACCTAGAAATTTTATGTAAAAAATATTTTCTCCTATCTTCTCAATTTTAAACATATTTTTTAACACAGATTTCAATTATAATTAATATTATAATTCAGATGGATTATTTATTTCTTTTTCATCGATAGTATATCAATATAAAATTTTTGGAAGATTTATTGATGTATTTTGTATAATTATTATGAATTTTTTTCTTTATAAATTATATTTTTTATAATAATACTTAATAAGAATTAAAAAAAAAAATAAAATGAAATAAGATGGATATAACCTTTTTTAGGAATAGCAAAAGTTATAAAAAAATACTATTCAGCCAACCATTCTTTTGCTTCTTCTTCAGAATTAAATGCCTTTACTCCCATTCCTGCTAAAAAATTAATACTGTTCAGTAATACCTTCTTTATACCTGTGATTCCCAAAACAGCAGTTTTATTTATAAATGGCTTCGTTTCTTTTGCTGCTTCTAAAAGTACATCCATTGTGTTTTTATCAGCATAACTATCTGTGAAATCTATAAGTAATAAGTAATCTCTATAACCATTTTCAATTGTAATATTCTTAACTGCTATTATGAGTTCAGGAAACTTACTATAAGATACATTTGTATAATCCTCAAAAAGTATGTCTTTTCCTTTATGACTTATCCATTTCATACGAGATTTTGCTTCTTCTTCAATACTCATATCCTAATTTAACCTCTATTTTTTTCTAAAATAGTAAAAATATATCCCAATTTTTAATAAAATTTCTACTTTTAACTTTTTGTAAAACATAAAATAGTCTAAAATCTAATTTCGTAATAATTTGGATTTTAGTTATTAAATATGTTTAAATAATTTTATAATAAGGTATTAAATATGACAAGTGAGGATTCAATAAAATCTGAGATAAGTATATATATGTGGCATATTGGAAACTTTCTTACGGATATGATGTATATTTCGGATTCTACCAGCTCGCCAATTATCGTTCAGACGTTCCAAGCAGGTGCCCATTTATTTGACGTTCTAGGAGAATATGTTTATGGTTCTTTATCTTATAAAAACATATTCCCGAATTTAGAAGAATTCATAATTTCTCTAGATTATGAGTCTGATACAAATTTTAAACCAGCTTTACAATATGCTCACGATCTCTGCCAAGATCTATTAGCTTTTTTAAATGAGAATAATTTGAAATGATCAAAAAATTAATAAAAATGGGAACGGCCGGAATCTCGTGCGCTACCGAAATGGTTAGCGGATTTGAACCGACGACCAACAAGTCTGGAGCCTGCCGCGATACCGGGCTTCGCCACGTTCCCATGGCGTTAGAGATTAATAGAACAATTTGTTTATAGAAGTATAAATCTCTACTTGTATTAAATCTACCATCCTATTTGAGTTTAATTGAACATTAAGGTATAGAAAGGATTAAAAAATTTAAAAGCGATATAATACGAAAAATAAATTAGATTATGCCAATGAACAAATTAAAAATAAAAAGAATTAGTGAATATAGTATAAAAACAATTACTATTATTCAAATTATTATTGCTACAATAATTTCGTTACTCTTTCAATTCGTTTTTCCCTTGAATTGGCAACCTTTTGACGCTGCTATTCACGGTCCAAACGTTCAGCACGGAGATCCAGGAACTAGTATAGCTATCTCTACTTTAAGTCAATGGTTTTTCTCTTTTGCCATCGCATGGTTGATATATCGCGATAATCCATACGTGAACAATTTCTTGATTTATTCTCTTATACCCCTAATAGCGGTATTAGTTATGGATATTGCAATATTACTTTGGTGGGATTATATCCACTTTTTACCGTTAATAGTTGACATTATTATTCTTTTTAGGAAGAGAGATACATTGATTCAAAAAAGGTTTCCCTTTTATTTTTGTTTTATGAGTTTGTGGTACGCTACAGTTTATTTTTTGCGGTTAACTTACCTTGATGTACCTTTATATCTTTTTTTTTTGAATTGGATTTTAATGGGTGTTTTAGGGTTTGTCATATCTTGTACCTTCCCGGATTCATTTTTAATTGCCCG
>JBHLLE010000491.1:0-3970 GCA_048885945.1 Candidatus Hermodarchaeota archaeon
GGACTTCTTATCTTCTGTGTTCTAATTATGGTCATAATAATTTATTCAATAATGATATACAAAAAAGAAACTGATAATTTTCATGCAATTATTGAAAGCGATGTTTATTTTCAATCATATGATGCTTGCTTAGCTATATGCGGTTCTATAGCAATTGGAGAAGGATTAGTTTTAGTATTTATTATTTTTAATTTATCCTATCTTCATCTCAATTTTATTCTTTATCTAATCCCTTCGTTTATCGACTGTTTACTTGTCATATATTCATTGTTGACGTTGAAAAAAGTTAAAAAAATTATTGGAATGTGAATTTAATTGATTTTTAATAGTTTGTTATCCGGTTGCCTAATCAATATAAAATTTTTTTCAATAAAGTTCAATAAAATTTTAAATAAAATAAAAATATAGGATATCTAGTCTATAATGTAATAATCTTTGGTTTCATATATGAGTTTTAGTGATGAGATAAAATTAAAAGTACTATATAAAGCCCATTTCAAATGTTGTAATTGTCAAACCTTCAGATTTATTCATATTCATCATATTATACCAAAAAAAGATGGGGGTGATGATACTATTGAAAATGCAGCGCCACTATGTCCAACATGTCATGATCTTCTTGGTGATAATCCATCAAAGAGAGAATGGATAAGGAAAAAAAGAGATTTTTGGTATCAATACTGTAAAAAAAAACTCTATAATGAAGATGTTAATCAATTAAAAACATTATACGATATTATCGTTAAACGAGATCAACAATTTACAGCGTATTGCCTCAACAACAACATACATTATCAATTAGTAATATGCGATTAAATCCTATAAGTATAAAAGTTTAAGTTTAAATAAGTAATAAAAAAGTAACCAATCCTACAGGTGCGGTTTAGATATGGATGTACGCCATTTAAAGGTATTAATTAAGATCTTTTAAAGAATATTCTTTATATTTTTATAGTTGATTTCACTCTATATTATTGAGAATGACGAAAAAAGCAAACGAAAAAGAAGATTACAACGGAGTTGCTCCAATCAAATCGGTTGTAAAAAAAATGAAAAAAGAATACGATAAAGATCCGAAAGATTGGAGAATCATAGGATCGAAAGACGATCAAGGAAATAACGATACATTTATTACTAAAAAACCAAATGCCTATTGGCTCAAATCCAAGCAATTAAGCCCATATTCAGCCTTATCAATGGGAACAGTAATTAAAAATATTGATCGCGATATTGATGAAAAAGTAGGTCAAAAAATGTCTGCAGACGATCTTCTAAGATTGTTTGGAATGGTAGTGCCCGTCAAACAAAATCAAAGCGTTATAGCTGCTGGAATTGAAAAATATTCTCAACAACATGGAGATTATTTAAAAAAGATTGTTGCGGAAAAAGACCCTAACTTAGGCTATCAATTAGCGAGAAAAGTCGATCAAGAATGGAGGAAGAAGCACCCTCAAAGAAGTGGACTTTATTTATAAAATTTATTATTAGGTTAAAATAATATACTTTTATCGCACATTTAATGAATAAATCTTTAAATTTAATATAAAGTAGACCTATTTTTCGATTTATAACTACTTTTAGTTGAAAACTTTTTTTTTAGAAAAATGAAGTGTCATTTTGAGTATATATAGGAATATATAGAGGTCAATATAGGATATATTCTCTATTCATTTAATATATATATGAATATATTTTATTTTTAATTAAGACAGAAATTAAACAAATTATAAAATGAGGGCTAAAATTGATTAGTTTAAATAATAATATATATGAACAGACAGAAGAGTTTGAAGTTCACAAAAACCTATCAAACAACCTATCTTCTGATGAGGAGATATTATATAAATTAAGATCATATAAAATACTTTTTGGAGCATATGAATATCATTTATATATTACAAATAAAAGGATAATTTTAATAGAATATGCATATAAAAGAGATGAAGAAATAACTAGCATTAATCTAAATGAATTGCGAGGTTTGTCATTAAGGAATGTAAAAAAAAGATTTAGATCTATAGTGTCTGGAGAAATAGAGTTTGTTTCTGAAGATGTATATACACGTTGTGGTAATCATGAAACAGGTCATTATTACAGAAATAGTAAATTCTTTCCTGTAACAAAAAATCCTCAGCAGGTTATTAAAATAATTAATTCTATAATTTGGCATTATGGAAATGTTAATGAAAGAATAAGTTATATTAAAAATAATTACGAAAATCTTATTCCGGAAAATTTCAAAGATTTTTTTTATACCAACAAAATTTTTATACCATATAAGAAAGGACTCTTTAAGAAATCTTCAGAATTAATTGAATTTAACCAAGATCTTTATTTGAATTATTATGTATTATCAAAACAAATAGTATTTAGACCAAACTATTTATCTTCAATAAAAATTCGAGGGAAGACTTCTATAAATTACCTAAGACAATTAGAAATAATCAATTTACTTTCTTTATATTGGAAATTTAAGAATCATTCTCTTTTTGATAAACATGATCTATTAGAACTACGAAATAAATGGAAAAAAAATAGACAGCAATTTAAAAATAAAGAACTTTTGAAAAATCAACCTAGTATTAGAACTTGTTATAACTGTGGAGCTGAACTGGGAAAATCCTTTAATTTTTGCATCAATTGTGGAATAAAGCAAGGAAATCCACTAAAAATCCAAGAGAAGGCAATAATTATCAAGAAAGAGCGTGATAAGTTGAAAAACCGATTTATTCATAGTAAAGAAAGAAATTTTATTCAACCTAAAATTTCAAAAGAATTATACGAAAAATATAACAAGTACTTGAATAATGATGAAAAAATTCTTCTTTATTATACAAATGAGAGAGTTGATAATTCTGCTTTAATAATTTTCTGTCTATTTTTAATTCCTTATGTTTCATTATTTTTAATGCTATTTGTATCAGTTTGGTTTGCTGTATTATTTGTATTTTCTATAATCGTTATACCATTACTAATTATTATAAATTTAGAATTTGATTCTTTAGTTAGAAGCTCTTCGGTTAGAAGCTGTGTATTAACTTCGCAAAAAATAATCTTTGTAAGTCTTAAAGGTATAGGTATAACATCTTATAATAATATTGATTTAATAACTTGTAAAAATTTCAAAAAATCTGAGAGTATCACTTTTAAATTAAGTAATCCAATCAAAAGTAAAAATCTCGCAAATAAAATTTATTTCGGTCTTGTAGATGTTCCAAAAAACCTTAATCTATACGATAAAATAATAGAATTAAGAAATCAATTTAAAAATTAGATTATGATATTTCATAATATTTTCAAGAATGAAAATAGAATTAAAAATTGAGAAAGAAAATTAACAAGAAAAGTCGACCAAGAATGGAGGAAAAAGCACCCTCAAAGAAGTGGACTCTATTTGTAAAGTTTAATGCTAAATATAAATAAAAAAATTCCTACAATTTTCCTTTTAAAGTTCCCAACTCATCTTTACTTTTTATTATAGGAAGTTTACCCGAATTATTCTCTCTTTCTGATTAATATGCTATAATTTAAGAAAGATACTTATAATAATAGCATAGATTTTGTACTGATTTAATTAACGAATTTGAAATAAGAATCAATTTTTAATTTTGTGCAATTTTTGGAGGAGGAATAAAAACTATTCGAGATCCTGTATTTTCTAGTTTAATGGCTTCTTCAGGGCAGAAATGGGCACATACACCACATCCAATGCATCTACTCTCATCAATAAGAGCTGTTTCATCAACCAAATCAGGTGCTTCTAGAGGACATTTCTCCATACATGTTTTACAACCGATACAGGCATCTGGATCTACTCTTGCAAGGTATGATGTTAGAGTCTTTATGGGGGCAATGCCACGATAATAATACTGGAAAATATGACAGCAATCTTTACAACAATTGCATATTGCTGCTTCGATTTTATCTGGATTAAGAGCAGTGTGAATCACTTTATGAACAAGCCCCGCAT
>JBHLLE010000492.1:0-3959 GCA_048885945.1 Candidatus Hermodarchaeota archaeon
TAGTAAAAGCATTAGACCATCTAAAAAAAATTAAAGTTGAAAAAATAAAAGTTAATATTAAAGAAAAAGCTAGAGAAGCGTCCAATCTTTATACAAAAATGCACTTTAAAAAAGTGTACGAAGTTCTGGAATTAGATCTTACAAAAGAATAACTGAATTATTTATTAGATACTAATATGACCATAGATATTGACGTTCCATGGGTTGAGAAATATCGCCCTAAAACATTTGATGAAATTGTAAGTCAGAATATCGCAATAAATAATTTAAAAGATTTTGTATCAAGTGGCAATATGCCCCACATGATCTTCACTGGACCTGCGGGTACGGGTAAAACTAGTACTGCGCTAATTATTGCAAGAAGTTTACTAAAAGGCGATCAATATTACAGAAATTTTTTAGAATTAAACGCATCAGATACGGTAAGAATGGACTATGTTAGGCGCGTACTTAAAAATTTTGTCAATCAAAATATGGTTGCTGATGAGAATTCGTTAAAATTAGTAATTTTAGACGAAGCTGATAACATCCCATCCCAAGTTCAACAAGCATTAAGAAGAATTATAGAGAAATCTTCAAGTCAAGTAAAATTCATTTTATTATGTAATTATATAAATAAAATTATTGACCCAATCATTTCAAGATGTGCTGTATTTAGATATGTTAGCCTACCAAAAGAAATCATAATTGATAGATTAAAATACATCATTAAACAAGAAAAATTAGCAATTATACCAGAAAAGTCAGAAGAATTTTTTAACACTTTGTTTTTTATTTCTCAAGGAGATCTAAGGCGCGCAATAAATTTATTGCAAAGTTCAGTTGCTCTTGAGTTATTAAAAGATTTAGACATCAACGAAATTTTAAAAATTTCTGGATTTTTAGACAAAAATTCTTTAGAAAATTTAATTAAATCAATAAAAAAGAAGGATTTTAAACAGTCGATAAATATTATAAATAATATTGATAATCTTGACAGTAGAAGTTTTATAAGACAAATTTCAGAAGTTTTACCAAATTTAAAGATTGAAGAAAAAAAAAAGATTTCCTTGTTTAGTGTTTTAGGAGAGATTGATTATAGAATTAGTCAAGGAGCAGACGAACGTATTCAATTACAAGCCCTAATCGCAGAAATAATTGAAAAAGTAGAAAATTAATCAAATTCATATTGTAAAGAAAAGTATTTAGGTAAAAGGAATTGAAAGATGAATCTCCAATTTGGCGTATTAAGTATCTCCCAGAAAGTTTAGAAGAGGTATGTGGAAGGCAAAAAATAATAGAAAGACTTAAAGAAATGATAGCTTTAAGAAATTTTCCTCATCTTTTATTTGTAGGACCTAAAGGTATTGGAAAAACAACTATTGCAACCTTATTTTCAAAAGAATTTCTAGGTAGTTATTTTAATTCAAATTTTAAAATAATTTACGCTGATGTACCTCTATCGCAAGAGGAAAGAAGTCAGGCTAAATCTGAAGCTTATATATCTACCAGTAAGATTGGAAGTTTGGCGGGAAAAAGAATAACTACTCCAGCCTTTATTCAAATTAAAGTGAAGCCTTTTGTACAACTGAAAGCAATTGGAGATATTCCCTTTAAAATTTTAATTGTGAAAAATTTTGAATCCTTAGATTCTGATCAACAAGGTTTTAGACGTTTGATGGAAATTTATGGTAATAATTGTCGAATGATATTAATTACCACAAAAATTTCAGGGATAATAGATCCAATTATTAGTCGATGCCAATTGTTATTGGTTTCTCAAGTGGATTATAATTCATTTAAAGACTTATTACTTAACATCTCAAAACAAGAATCATTAGAAATTGACGATCAAGCAATACAAGTCCTATTTAAATTAACTCAAGGAAGAATATCAAACGCAATTGATTTAATACAACTATGTACTATAAGTGGTAGAAAGATCGATATAGAAATGATTTATAACATATCTCAAAAATTTCAAGATGACCTTATTAGAAGTCTGTTATTGTTGTGTTTAAAAGGGGAATTTTTAAAATCGAGAGAATTGTCAAGGTCTATAATATCTAAACGTAAATATAATTCCCAAGAACTTTTTACATTATTATTAAGAGAATTAGAGAAATTACCCTTGAGTAAATATACTCGAATTCAGCTAATAAACTTAATATCTGAGGCAGATTTAAAAGTTCTTGATGGAAATGATGATGATATACAAATTTCAGCTCTCTTATCGAAAATGTGTTTATTTTCAGAGAATTTATGAAATATTTAGGTGAATTTAGTGGCAAAAAAAAAAGCGTTAATTAAATCAGACTTACCTTGGGTTGAGAAATATCGCCCAAAAAGTATTAAAGAAATGGCTCTTCCTACAGCAAAAGTGGAAGGTCATAAAATAAATTTAGCTGAAGAATTGACAAAATTTATAAAAGATTTCTTTAAACAAATCAAATTAATAAATGATAAGAATAAGAACATCCGATTACATAATCGAGCAGCTAGTAAGAAAGATCAAAAAGAAGAGATTAAATTGCCTCCTGAGAGTGCTGCCATTTTACTCGAAGGTCCTCCGGGTGTTGGTAAAACATCAATAGTTTTTGCGTTGGCAAACGATTTAAATATGGAGATTGTTGAAACAAATGCTTCTGACACTCGTACAAGAGATGCATTAGAAAAAAAATTAAAAGAAACATCTAAAACTCGAGGAATCATGGATTTTGTAGTAGAATCAAAACAAAAGATTATATTAATCGATGAAGTAGATGGAATATATGGGACAAAAGATAGAGGTGCTGTGCCCACAATTTTAGAATTGATTAAAAATACTCAATTTCCCATTATCCTCTGTTCAAATGAATATAAACAAAGCCTTCAAAGTTTATATAATTTAATTAGAAGATTTGAAGTTCATCCATTATCAGATGAAGAGATATTAAAAATTGTCAATGTTATTTGTAAAAAAGAGCAAATAACTAATCTTAGTGAAAGCGATATGGAATTAATAATAAAAAAAAACAATGGCGATTTAAGAGCAATCATTAACGACTTACAAGGTTTAAGTCAAGGTTCCACGGGAAAATTAGATAAGGAATTAATTTTAAGTTTACGTCGAGATAGCACTGAAGAAATTTTTAAAATTATAAGGGATTTATTTCAAAAAGTATCAACTTTAAAAGAAGCTCGAGACTTAACTGATAAATCTGATGTAGACTATAACTTTCTATATAAATGGGTAAACGAAAATCTTCCAACTTTCTTGAAACTTAATCAAGAAATTGCTACTGCTTACGAAAATTTGTCAATAGCTGACGATATATTTGGAAGAATTCGGAAAAATCAATATTGGGCGTTACTCCCATATTTCTACGATCTTTTTGCGGGAGGTGTATCCTTGTCTCGTACTACTTCATCTAAAGGATTTAGAAAGGTATCTTTCCCTAGATATACTTCAAGAAGTTATTTTTCGTTATCCAATTTAGAAAAAGAAGTAATTGATAAAATATCTGGAAAATATCAAATATCTCAAATAGAAGTTATACAAGATTTCATACCTTTTTTAAGAATTTTATGTAATACTTCACGTAGAGAACTCAAAATAGTAAGCGACTGGTTAGAGTTATCTAATCAAGAGAAAAAAATATTGAAATGAAAAATTATTTTAATGAATAGTAAAAATTAAGTTTATTCTACTTTATTTAACAAATCTTTTGCCCATTTAGGCAGAAAAAAACTAAAATAAAACTCAATTGCACTTGAAATTAATAAAACTCTTACTATTATTAAAGCAAAGGCAGATATAGGGACAATACCCGCGTCTAAAAGAGCTCCGCTTATGTAGGATGACCAAGCTAGTAATAAAAATTTTCCCTTCAGTCTTATTTCAGGATTTTCTGATTTTAAACTTTCAATTCCAAAGAATAGAGCAAAAATGAATACAATTATTAAGACTAGAAGTACATAAATCACAAATGGTAAGCTTA
>JBHLLE010000493.1:0-3955 GCA_048885945.1 Candidatus Hermodarchaeota archaeon
TTAATACATTGGTTCATATCTATTTGTGCTATGGAAGGGACTGCTTGAGCAAATGAAACATAGATAGCTTTCCTTGGATTTAAACCTTCATTAAATTCATCGTAACCATAGACAGGACAAGGATCGAAACAAGCACCACATCCATTACAGTCGTTTGTGACGTATCGCGCTTTTTTCCTGATCGAGACATCAAAGTTTCCTACGAATCCAGTGATATCCTCTACTTCACTATAAGTATAAAGATTCACTCCTGGAGTTCTTGCAGCTTGAAGCATAACTGGTCCTAAAATTCATATACTGCAATCATCAGTAGGAAATGTTCTATCTAGCATTGCCATTTTTCCACCAATAGTAGGACTCTTCTCAACTAGATGGACTTCAAATCCTTGTTCTGCCAAATCAATAGCAGCTGTTAACCCGGCGACCCCTCCTCCAATTACTAATGCTTTTTGAGTAATATCTACTTCTTTTACTAAGATTTTCTCTAAGACAGCAGCTCTAGCAACTCCTGATCTAATAGCATCTTCAGCAACCTTTTGAGCACCAGGCTTATCATTTCGATGTACGAAACTTGCATGCTCTCTAATATTTACAAATTCTAAATATGAAGTATCCAATCCCATATCTTCTAAGACGCTTTGAAATACAGGTTCATGAGTTTTAGGTGTGCATGATGCTATAATCAACCTATTCGCATTATTTTCAATCATTTTTTCCTTTATAAATTCAGCGCCAGGTTCTGTACAGAGACTTATATAATCAGAAGCTCCTACAACATTAGGTAGTGTTTTTGAAAATTCAACTAAAGCTTCACAATCTATAATTTCAGCGATATTTATACCTCATTGACAGACAGCAACATAAATGTTCGGTTTTTCTCCGATTTCTTTAACTTCTTTGTGTTTAGTTTCTACCATTGCATATCATTTCCATTATGTAATTTTGATTGTCCTCCAAATATTTTGGTTTTTATATAATTATAAATCTAAATATTCTATTTTAATTAAATAAATTTAAATCATTTTATTTTAATTAATTAAATAAATTTAAATCATCTATTTTGAAAATAAACTTAAGACTTTATAATTGAACTTAATTTTATTAGGAAAGTGATGCTAATGATATTCCAAGATGGAACCCCCTCTTTAGGAGATTATACTTCTCTCTTTATTTTAGCGGCTTTATTAATAGGAGATATCTTTCTTCTGAAGCTTTTCTTGATAATGACTAAAGCAGAGTCAAATAGAAATTTAAAATGGGTTGCTATTAGTTTTGGTATTCAATATGGATTGGTTTTCTTTATTTGTCTTCCTCTATTTTTAATTGGTCTTACCGGAGGATTTGATGAGCGTGGACCAGACCCAGGAATGCTAATCCCAATTATAGTACTTTCAATATTTATTGATTTAAACCTTATAAATGTAATTCATAAAATTGGAATCAAACGATCGATTCTTGTTGGATTTTTTATTTCAGCTCCAATTATTACATCAATGTTTATTTTAGGTCCACTACTTGCAAATCCGCCCTTTTAAGACTTCTTTACAGCTTGATTTCTCTGTTTATTTCGTTGTTCATATTGACAATTTCATCTCTGGCAGCAATAGCAAAGTTCTCTGGAGGATATTTCCTATCTTTATTATATGCAAACATCACTCCACGAGAAGAATTAACAATCGCTCCTAAACCATTTTTTTTGAATCCATATTTTATATCGATTGCCTGAGCGCCCTGTGCTCCATACCCAGGGATTAATATGAAAGAATGTTCCACTATTTCTCTAACTCGTTTTAATTCATTTGGATAAGTAGCACCGACTACCACACCTAAATTATGAAAACCTGATTGATTTCTTTCAAGGTTTAGTCCCCAGTTATTGACTAACCTTGCCATTTTAATGTACATTCTTTCTAATTTTATTGATTCCTTTTTTATTTCAGTTTGTGAGTTTGGAACATCCTCAATCTGAGCACAAAATAAATCTTGAAATTCCTGGCTACTTGGATTCGATGTTTTTACTATAATAAATAGACCTTTTTCTCTATAATCTAAAAATGGTTTGACTCCATCGATTCCAAAATAAGCATTTATCGTACATGCATCAGCTTGATAGCCCTTGTACGTAGCATAAGCATAAGCCTTTGAAGTTGTTCCAATATCATTACGTTTTGAATCTAATATTACTAATAAATCTTTTTTATGAGCAAATTTAATAGTTTCCTTTAAAGCGTTTAAGGCATCATATTTTTCATAAAAAGCTATTTGTGGTTTAATAACTGGAATTAAATCATAAGTATTTTCAATTAATTCTTTGTTAAATTCTAAAATGATTTTGTCAGGGTGTTTGTATTGTTTAATTAAATATTTGGGAATTTCTCCCTCGTTATCCATTCGGGGATCGAGTCCCATAGAAACAACGCTTCTTTTTTCCTTTATTAATTGAATTAATTGTTCAATAAAAAGCATAATGAGAATAGATTCATTTTTAAGTATTATAACTAAAACAGATAAAAAAAGATATTCCTTTTTATTCTCCAAATTGCTCTAGAATATCATAAATTTCTTCAATAAGATTAGTTAGTTTAATCGTTTTTTGATCTTCAGTTTTCATATTTCTAACTGTAACTTCATTTTTTTCCATTTCTTGGGGTCCTAAGATTAATGTAATCAAAACTCCAAGCTCATTTGCTCTGCTTAATTGATTTTTTAAATTTTTAAATCGGTAATCTATTAAACATGGAAACTCCTCATCACGAACAATTTTAGCTATTTGATAGACATATTTGAATACTTCTTCGTTAATAGATGCAATATAAATCGTATCAGTATAATCTTTTTCTCGAATTTCCTTTGGAATTAAGTTATAGGTTTTTAGAAATAAAGATAACATCAAAACTCCCATACCAAATCCAGTACCAGTTATTTTTTCATTTGAAAATAGTGATAACAAATCGTCGTATCGACCTCCTCCGAAAATACTTCTTATATTCTCTTTTCCAGTATCGAATACTTCATAGATAATTCCTGTATAATAATCTAAACCTCTCACAGTACCAGAAGAAAAAGTGCAATATTCTGAAATTCCTACTTCAGATAATAATCTCTCAAAATCAGTTAGTTCGAAATAACCAATAGAATCATAAAATTCCTTAGGTATGTTATCAAATTTTTCTAATAATTCATTTACGCTTTTTGTATCTTTAAGTTTGAAAATACCTTGGATAATCACTTCATCCTTAAAATTATCAATTACATATTTTTCAAACTCATTATCTTCCATTTTATCCGATTTATCTAATACTTTGTAAACTAAAGGGATTTTTTCTTCACTTATTTTAAGTATATATTTACAAAATGAATCCATAAAACGTCGACTATTATAAAAAATTTTAAATTGTTTTGATGTAGCTCCAAATTCAGTAAATATATCTACAATTATATTAAATATTTCAAGATCTGCGTAAAGGCTCTCTTCGCCAAGAATATCGAAATTTGGCTGTTTAAAGGACCTTCTCCTGCCTTTTTGAGGTCGTTCATAGCGATAACAAGTTGGAACAGAAAACCATCTTATCGGTTTTTTTAGTTCTTGACTTCTTTTCGCTACCATTCTTGCTAAGGACGGTGTAAGCTCTGGAATTAGTATTAGTCTCTCTCCTTTTTTCTTTTCAACAGTGAAAGATTGTTCATTAACTAGTTCATCAGAAGATTTAGCAGCAAAGATTTCAATCGGTTCTAATAGTGGAGTTTCATATTCTTCATAGCAATATCTCTCAGCTATATCTCTTATTGTTTCAATTATCCAATTAACTTCCCGTAAGTCAGAAGGATAATAATCTTCCATTCCACGAATTGGCTGCGTACTGAACTTTTTGGACATCTAATCACTTGATCTAAGTTTGTTTAGAATTAAATTTAAAAAAGAACATACTCAAATATTTTTTTCTATTTATCAGTA
>JBHLLE010000494.1:0-2605 GCA_048885945.1 Candidatus Hermodarchaeota archaeon
ATTACAATAATGAATCCAATGATAAAAAATAAAATAAAAAACCCAATTAGGAAATATCCAATGATATTTTCCATGGATTTTTGATACTTTAAATTATCTTTTAAACGTCCTTTAAATTCGATTTTTCCTTCATTCTGATTTTTAAGAGTATCTTTTATTTTTTTTAGATAAATAGCATTTTCAAATGATTCTTTATCATAAGATTGATTTAGTTTATTTTGTAAAGTAGTTTCCTTTTGTTTGAGGTTTTGAAGAATCAATGATTTCATTTTATCCTCTTTATTGGAATTTTTTCCTTTTTCTAAGAAATAGAGATTAGAATACAAGCTTGAATTATTTTCTTTTAAAAAGTAATTTTCATTCCACTGATTATACAAATTTGGGATTTCAAACTTTCTAATTTCGTAATATAGATCGTACATCTCAACAATAAACTTAAGGGGAATATCACCTTTTCTTTTTAGAAATTGATATTCAATAGATTTAATTTTATCGATAGTTTCTTCTTTAAACAACTCTATTTTGAAATTATCCTTTAACACACTATTTATTAATATCATGTAACTAGCAAGAGTTTCATCATATTCTTGTTTTCTCGGCCTAATTCCTAGTTTAATAGCAATATCGTTCAATAAATTACTTGTTAACATAAAGCTAACCACAGCTAATTTTTTGTAATTTTCTGTTTCTTTGCAAACTCTAATTAATGTCTTTAATTTTGCGTCTAATATGGAATAATTCATCATTAGGCCCTCTTTTTTATGGTTTTTTTATGATTATATGCAAAATTTTTAAATTTCTTCGAGGAGACTTCTCCAAGTTTACTTTTTAATTCTTCTTGAGCAATCAATTTATCTATATCGATAGTTTCTTGAAAAGTTTCTAGGTAATTATCTACGATCTTTTTAGGGGTATAAATTTGTAATCTAAATTTTACAGCTGTTTGATAATAAAAAATTGTATAAGGAAATATTAGAACAAATCCTATCATCTGTAAAATATATCCAAGACCTATACTATAATAATACGTGTAATTCGAGTCTTTATCGATAATTCGTAAAAAAGGATAATATAACTTATTTGGGAGTAAATAAAACGCGGGAAACACGAATAAGTAAAAAAGAACTAAACTTAATAGAAATAGATTGACATAAGCGTACCTTTGGATTTTTTCTAGATTATCTTTCTTTTCTAAATCATAAAATATTGCTGAATAAGCAGACAATATTAAACAAATAAAATATATCCCTGCTAAGATAGGAGAAACTTTAAGATCCTTTGGTCTAATAGAATTATTGAATATAGCTTGATCTGAAAATATTGTCTTCCATTCAAATAATGGATTATAACTCCAATATGCAATTAATTTACGTTCAGAATTAAAGACCTGGATTATATACCAATCTAAAAAAAATGAAGTAAATAATAAAACCAATCCAATTAAAAAGACTATTTTGAAATTATTTTTAATATTTATCATCTAGTTTCAATCCTCCAAAAAAGAACTATAATTTGACGAATATTTATTACTTGCTGAACCACTAGCGTATACTAAATTAAAATTGGGGGTTGTTTTATTCTTAATATTTATTTTTGAATCATTTTTGGACAAATTTAAGTTGGAAAATTGATCTTTTGTTTTTTCTTCTTCAATATTTGAAATTATTGATAAATCAGCATCTTTTTCAAAACATTCGTATATAAATTGTTCCATTAAGAGTGGGGTAAATTTATCGCTAATAATAATTAAATCTGCTTCATTCATTTGCAAATCTCTAAGATAATAAGGTTTGCTAAAATTTTCGATAATATCTCTTTTGAGTCTAATCTCCTTCAAATACATATAAAGTATTATTAGTGTATATACGCAAATTCCTGCTAACCCTAAAGATGTAAAGGTATTTATTAAGAAATTTATCTGAAATAATATTAATATCAGAAATAATCCTCCAAATAGAACAAATGGTATGGAATATTTCCTTATGTTCTCATTAAATTTATATAAGTTAGAGACGTAATTTTGAATAGAATTTTTTTGTTCTGAATAATTTTCAATTAAATAATATTTTTTTTCCAAAAATTCAATCAAATCTGAAAGGTTTTTTATATCTATTATATGTAAGTTTGTATTTTTTTGGTATGTGAATTTTGTAGTTTTTTCAAAGGAAGCAGGTTCATTAAGACAAGTAAGTATAGGATCCACAATTATTTTGTATTCAAGATTATTGTATCTTATAAACAATGGTTTATTATCTTTCGATTTTTCTATGAAAATCTTATTATTAGTATGTTTTTCTAATAATTGAAATAAGATACCCTTGGAGATTATATTTTGGTAAATGATTTTTTGGACAGATTTTAAATCTTCCTCAGTTATGTTAATAAAATAATCTCGATTACTATTATTTACTATAACTTTCTGATTGATTGGTTGGTAATCAATGAAGTTTTCAGATAAAACTAAAATGCGAGGAATCTTTTTATTAGGCTTAATCTCTTTGGCTGCGGGGTTAATAAATGCATTCTCCAATCCATTTTATCCATGTGCCTTGACGCTCATCCCTGCCAGTATTATTTATTTCTTAGCAATTAATCAAGAGAAAAA
>JBHLLE010000494.1:2615-3941 GCA_048885945.1 Candidatus Hermodarchaeota archaeon
ATTATTAAGGTTCCTTTTGAGTTTAATACTTTTATTGGTAATATTAAGACTAAATTGGTGTAGTTATTTACATTTAAAATTTTGAAAGCTAATAAGTCAATATTATTTAAGATTTTAAACAATGAATTAGAATTTCTGACAATTAATTGATAATTTTTAAGTTTTAAATAGTGTTGGATGTTTGTTTTCATCTCTTTTAGATCGTTCTCATGCAACCATTCGTTAAAAAATTCATTCTGCTCTATGTTTATTGTATCAGTAATAGAATTTTTTTGAATTTTGAAATCTATATCGTCATTATTAAGATCGCTCAAGAAATCATTGATGATGTCATTTTTATTAAATCCATGATCTTTTAGTTCAGTTGATTCTCCTATATTTTCTTCAATTCTATCATTTGCATTATCTTTTAAAATCCAATTTGCACCATTCTTCTTGTCTTTTGATTTTTCAATACTCGTGGTAGATTTCAATATTTCCATATAGTTTTCATCTTTTTGATTTAATTCTATAATTGGTTTTTCAATTTCTTTTATTTCTTTATCTGGTGGTTTTAAAACTTCTTTCTCATAAATAGCTTCTTTTTCTGTATGATTTTTTCTTGGTTCGTCACTTTCTGGATTATTTAAATAACTTTTTGCCCTACTGATTATATTAGTTGCTAAAGATTGACTAAACCCTTTAACTTTTGCTAGCTCTGCTGGGTTTAAATTTGCTAATTGCTTAATGGAGTTTATTCCTACATTATTTAATCTGCTTTTAGCTGTTGTTCCAAGCCCTTTAATTTTTGTAAGATCTTCTTCTAAATTAATAGAAAATTCAGCGCTTCCATTTTGATGTTCTGATTTGTAAATAAATTTTTCAAGCGAAGCTGAATTTTTTGCTGTTTTCTTTTTATTAGATATTTCTCTCATTTGAGCAATAATTTTGTCAAACTTATTTACCCATATTTTATTTTTTTTTTTTAAAGCAATTAACAATCCTATTTCAGCGACTTTAATTGATTCTGTATAGTTACCAGATTCATTTAATTCTTTAACCTTACTATAAGTGTGATTCAGATTCGACCTATCAACATTACTTATTGCAGTTTCTTGTGTATTTGCCATAATTTTCACTAATTATTACTTCCCCTTATATATAAAGAAAAAATCTTCTTTCTCTTCAATTAAAAATAAGTCTCTTCACGAAAAAAATTCAATATCACAAATTTCGTAATAACTATTTTTTAATTCTTTTAAGAAACCTTCTTTGCAGAGCTGCCTTATTATTGACTTTATTGATTTAGGAGGAATTTTAAAATCTTGAGCTATAATCTCA
The DNA here is from genome assembly GCA_048885945.1 of Candidatus Hermodarchaeota archaeon. Classification (GTDB taxonomy): domain Archaea; phylum Asgardarchaeota; class Lokiarchaeia; order Sigyniarchaeales; family SOKP01; genus LW40-45. Next base: position 3,936 of record JBHLLE010000494.1, read on the forward strand.
AATATA
>JBHLLE010000495.1:0-1157 GCA_048885945.1 Candidatus Hermodarchaeota archaeon
AATTCTAAATAGATTGATTTGACAATTTTTTATAATTATTAAAATTTCTCGTTTCAAAATTTTAAATATTTGTCTTTATATCAAAAGAATCAATAATTTTAACGATATAATGGTTTTAAATAAGTGTGATTCTTAAATAAAAATCAATAAAAAAATTATTGAGGTAATCACATTGGTTGAATTGAGTAAGATTACAATTAAAGTTAATTCTGAAAAAAATACAATTAATCCAATGATATATGGTAATTTTGTAGAACATCTAGGAGATTGTATCCATAATGGAGTATGGACTTACGATCCTATTAATGTACCATTAGTTGAGAATGAATATCCTCGAATTAAAAGGATAAGAAAAGATTTATTAAATGCCTTAAAAGATGTAAAACCAACTATTTTACGAGCATTTGGAGGGTGTTATTCTGACGTGTATCATTGGAAAGATGCGATAGGTCCGTCAAGTAATAGAAAAACTGTAAAAAACTTGCATTGGGGGACGAAAGAATATGAAAATATGGATGGTATCGGACCTATAATCGAAAATCAATTTGGTACAGACGAATTTTTATCATTATGTGAAATAATTGGTGCTAAACCATATTTAAATATAAATTATGGAAGTGGTACACCTGAAGAAGCTGCTGATTGGGTAGAATATTGTAATGGCTCCATTGACACTACATATGGCGCCTTAAGAGCAAAATATGGAAGAACACTTCCCTATGATGTGAAGATTTGGGGGATTGCTAATGAAATTTACGGATTTTGGGAAGTGGGTTATGAAAAAACTCCTGAAGACTATACTGAGAAATATTTAAAATTTGCTAAAAAAATGAGGGAAAAAGATCAAACTATTAAACTTGCTGCCTGTGGTTATCAAAATTCTTCTTGGAATCAAAATGTATTAAAAAATATTGGAAATGACTGGGTTGATTTTTTAAGTATTCATATATATCTTCCTTACTTTGCTGGAGCGCGTGATAAAATGATGCACCCTGATAATGAAAAATGTTATCACGCGTTAATGGCATCAATTCAATTAGTTGAAAAACATATTAAAGCGATGTGGAATGATATAATAACTGCATTAGGAAAAAATACTCATGTGCGTATAGCATTTGACGAATGGGGATTATGGTATTTAATTAAAGATATAATCA
>JBHLLE010000495.1:1173-3089 GCA_048885945.1 Candidatus Hermodarchaeota archaeon
TAATGCTCCTCCAGAAGAATAGTGATATCTGCCCAATCGCTAATTGGGCTCAATTAGTTAATTGTATTGGGATTATACAAACCGATCCAAATGGTTTAATTCTAACACCTGTATTTTTAGCATTTAAATTATTCACAGAACACATGCATGATAATTTGATAAAAGATATTTCAGTTAATTGTCCAATTTTTAATTCCAATAAATTTGGAGCAATCCCTAAGTATGAAAATGTTCCAATTATTGCCTGTAATGCTACAATCGATAATAGTAGCGAACATCTCTCAATTATGCTGGTAAATAAACATTTTAACGATAATTTAAAGATAAATCTTGAAATTAAGGAATTTTTACCTAAAAACAATGGAAGTATTATTAAATTAACTAGTAATTCTCCATTTGATTATAATACAATTGAAAATAGAAACAAGATTAAAATTATTGAAAATAAAATTGATAATATAGAACCAAATATAACTATAGATTTAGATCCTCATTCTATAACTATTCTCAAATTATCTAAAAAACAATTATAACTTATTTTTTTATCATGCCCTTTATTCAAATTCAATTTAAAAATATATATTTTGATTGTAATGTTCAAAAAATGTGCGTTAGTCCTGCTTTCACATGCCCTAATTATAATCATTCGTGGTCCTGTCCCCCTGTAGCCCCATATTTAGAAGAAGAAATTTCAACCTACAAAAAATACTACCTGATATACTCTCAATTTAATTTAGAATCTTATGTAAAAGAGATGAAAAAAAAACATCCTAAAAGAAGCGAACAAAGAATAAAAAATGCTTTCTACATGAAAAGCGTTTACAGAAACGATTTAAGTAAAGAAATTGACAAATTTTTAGACGAATATCAAGATCCATATAAGGAAAAGCTAGTTTTATACGTTGGTTCGTGTATTGTCTGCCAAAACAAAAAAGATGGTAAGTGTACTTACGACAGTGGTGATCCTTGTAGATATCCTGACAAGAGAAGGTATTCAATGGAAGCGGTTGGAATCGAAGTTATTAAAACCGTATTAAACTTAAAATCTGAAATAGAATACCCCTCAAATAAATATTCCTATCAATTTGGCTTAGTATGTTTTAAATAGAATTCTGAGCCACGGAATATATATTTCATAACATTAAATTAAGAATGTTAATGTTTTTACTTATAAAAAAAATGAGAATATTTATTTTAGGAGAAAAGGTTTGAAAGCAATTATCATTGGTTCAGGTATTTCTGGTCTTACAGCGGGAAGCTACCTCGTAAAAAACGGATGGGAAGTAGTTATATACGAGCATTATAATAAAATAGGTGGGGTCACTGCCCAGATAGAAAAAGAAGGATATAAGTGGGATCTAGGGCAAATGTTAGTGGAAGGATTTGGTCCAGAAGAACCCGTTGGATTAGTATTTTCAGAGTTAGGGATAATGGATAAAATTAAATCCGTTAGAACAGAACGAGCGTACATTTTTCCCGATTTTGCACTATATAAACCTGAAAAATTTAGCGACTTTTTTTGGAGGAAAGAGAAATTCAAAGAATTATTCCCTACTGATGCGAAAGGCCTTGATAAATATTATGATTTCTACATTAAAATGATGAAAATCGCTACTCTTGCACGTAAAGCCGAACAAGCTAAAGGATTAAAATCAGTTATTTTAAAATTGAAATTAATTCTGAATCTTTTACCATTATTACCCAAAAAGGATTGGGATGCTCAGAAATTGATGGAATATTACTTTAAATCAGAGAAACTTCAATCTGTTTTTTTAACAATATTAGCTGATTTTGTTACTCCTCCTACACAATTTATAGGATTAGGCATCCCTTTTATAAATCCAGAGACCTCATTTGATGAAAATATTCCCTTGAAAATCTCTAAAAAAGTTGAACATCCTAGTTATCGATATGTT
>JBHLLE010000495.1:3099-3932 GCA_048885945.1 Candidatus Hermodarchaeota archaeon
GGTATGGGTTCAATGGTGGATGCTATGGTGAACATCATTAAAGCGGGAGGAGGCAAGTTTCTTATTAATAAAACTGTAAAGAAATTTATGATTGATAATGGTACAATAAAAGGGGTGATTTGTGAGGATGGAACAAAAGAAGAGGCAGATGTTGTTTTAGCTAGTGGTGGCGCTAGAGAACTATTGTTAGATACAATAGATATGGAAAATCTACCTAAGGAATTCATTCTTCAAGTTAAAGATCTTCCCTTAATGGAATCAATATTTATGGTTCACTTAGGGATCGATTTTGATCCTAGACCTTACCAAAAACTAAGTACAGCTTACTATTACGGAACTTACGATATAGACGGTGCTATAAAGGAATGTCGTCATGGAATATATCACGAAGGTCGAGATGGATTCGTAGTGTTTATTCCCACCTTATTTTCACCCGAATTAGCACCACCAAATCATCACGCTTTAACTGTTTATACAATAGCACCTAATATTTTAAATGAGGGAACTTGGGAAGAGAGAAAAGAAGAATTCGCTGAAAAACTTTTAATTGAAGCGGAAAAAGTAATTCCAAATCTGAGAAATGCGAAAGTTAAAGTAATATTAACTCCCGAAGATTTTAAAGACATGATCCACGTAAAACATCACGCATTTGGTGGAATGGCCCCGATTATGGGCAAACCAAAAATTCCTCACGAAATTCCCATAAAAAATTTATGGTTTATTGGCTCTCAAAGCGAAAGTGGAGCTGGTCTTTGTCCAATTATTTCTGATACGGCTCGTTTGACAAAATCTCTTTTGAAAAAATATAAATAATTTAAATTTCTAAATTTATA
>JBHLLE010000496.1:0-3907 GCA_048885945.1 Candidatus Hermodarchaeota archaeon
TTTTCTTCGGAAAAAATTTAATTTAAAGCTTTTATCAAGTAAAGAATTTAAAATTCCAAAAATTATTGCAAAAATAACAGAATTCCCACTTCCAATAAACGCAGCATATATGGTCTCTCAAATAGGATGTCCAAATAATTGTAATTTTTGTCCATCTCCATATATCTATAGATATAAACCTTTCTCTAATGCCGCCAAAATCATAAATTATTTAGAAAAATTATCTAATAATTCAAATAAAGATATATTCTTATATATTTGCGATCCAAATGCATTTTATCCTTTTCAAATATGGCAAAAAGTTTTTGATTATTTTATTAAAAATCCTAAAAAAATTGATTATAACATCTTCATTTTTTGTCTCTCATCACTTAACCATTTAAATAAGTTTAATCTTGAAAAAATTCAGAAATCTCCATTATCCATTTTATTTATTAATTATGGAATTGAATCAGCAATTAACAAATATCCTAAAAATAGAGGAAATCCAAAAAAAGTAGTAGAAAGACTAAACAATCTTAACATTATAACATATCAATCATTTATTATAGGATTTCCATTTCATACTCCTGAGCTTCTAAAGCTAGATGTAATGAAAAATTTAGAATTTAATTCAGACATCTTTTTTATAAATGCTTATAAACCACTTCCTATGACTCCTCTTTATAATCAATTGAAATCAGAAGAAAGAATTTTTGGTATGGAATTACCTCCAGAGTTTCTTTGGGTTTTTGAATATATGGCTTTTAAGCATCCATTCTTAGGATTTGGATTTGATATTCTTAAATATTGTTTTTATTCTTATGTTGAATCCGAGAAAAAAACTATTGATATATATGGAAAAATTTCTGATAAATTATTAAATATTTTTGCTCATACAAATTCCCGAAAAATTAAAAGAGCGGCTTCTATATTTTCAAAGATGAGTCAAGCGAATTTTTTCTCTTTTCAAAATAGAATGCCAATTAATTTAACTAAAATATATAAAAAACGAATTGAAAAAAATATAAAAAAAATTCATTAATCATAAGAAAATAAAAAGTTTCTGTTTGAGGATTAAAAATGAAGGTTAAAATTTTATTTTTAAAAAGTCTCGTAACTCAGTTACAACCGACTGAGAATCTTGCTTTAGAAATCTTAAAGAATCCTAAATATGATAACCATCTTCTAATAAACAAAGACGCAATTGAAAAGGCATTTAAAGAGTATGGTGAAAAATTAAATCCATTAAATAGTGAAATAATTCCAGCAATGACAGATATAAACATTAATATTGAAGGAAATTTTATAGCAAAGAATATTCCCGAAATTCCGAGTGTAGTTGTCAATAAAATATGCACTAAAAATATACTTTATGAGACTTTAGATAAATACGATGACATTACACATATTGGTCTTAGCACATATGCTATGGGACTAGATAATACTATTGAAATAATAAAAACCATTCAAAATGATTTTCCTCATATTGAATTAATATTAGGGGGTATTGGAACCGTATATTCACAGATACAGAAATTAATACCATTAAAAAATATTTGCATTGGAGAAGGAGTAAATTTTCTTCGCAAAAAATTTAATTTAAAGCTTCTTTTAAGAAATGAATACAAAATACCCAAAATTTTTGGATATATAAGTAATGTCCCTATTTCAATAAAAACGGCTTATATGATAACTCAATTAGGATGTCCGAATGGATGTAACTTTTGTATAACCACTAATTTTTTTCAATATTTTCCTTTTTCTAATTATAAAAAAATTATAAAATTTATTGAAGATTTGAGCATAAAGTCTCATAAAGATGTTTTTATTTACTTATGTGATGCTAATGGATTTTATCCTGAATCTCAGTGGAAGAAAGTATTTGATTACTTTATAGAAAATCCTAAAAATATTGATAATAATATCTTTATTAGTGTATTAGCTTCTCTTAATCATATTAATAGATTCGATTTAGAAACAATACAGAAAAAGTCTCCTATAAAAATCTTTCTTGTAAACTATGGAATAGAAAGCACATTACAAGGAGGATATTTAAAAAATAAAGGAAACTATGAGGGAGTCATAAAACGATTAAACAAAAATGGGATTATTACATTTCATACTTGTATTTTAGGTCTTCCAATTCATACAAAAAAAAACATACACATAGATATCAAAAATAATTGTAGTCTTAAATCAGATGTTATATCGTTTAATACATTTAAACCAATCCCTATGACACCTCTATATAACCAATTAAAATCAGAAGGAAGAATATATGGAGAAGAACTGCCCCCAGAACTATTATATTTTGAAGGTTTTATGCCTTTTAAACATCCATATTTAGGTTCTGGTTTTGATATCTTACCATATGCCTTTAAAGCTTATTACGAAAGCGAAAAGAGTTTGATTGATGTGTATAATAATTTTGCAAATAAATTTATAGATATATTTGCTCTTACAAATTCTCGGAAAATAAGAAGAGCAATTAATACTTTTTTAGAGATAAGCAAAAAAAATTTTGATTCTTATCAATTGAGAATGCCAACTAATTTGTCAGAAACTTATAAAACAAGATTTAACAATACTATTAATAGAATTTCAAATTTATGATTATCACAAGTTTATTTTTCTAAATAATAAATATTGTTCTCTTTACTTACATGAGTGTATTGTCTGATAATCTGCATCATAAGAATCTCCTCTTTAGAACCTTCATTAATTTTACTAAAATCATTTAATTTAAATGCGAGTTGATCATTATCTTCGATTTTAATCCAATGAATTTTTTCAAAGAATTTTAATAAATAAAGAAAAAATTCTTCTTTCACTCCAAATTTCCGGAAATCATTTTCAATAATATTTAGCCATTTTTTAAAGATTTTATCATCGGGAAAGTTTATAAAAACACCTTTATCTTTAGCCAGATTCATCCATAAATAGTGATCTTCGTCATTTATAATGTTATAATAATTGATAAGATATTTTAAATTCTGTTCTAATAACTCCATTCTCTTTTTTTTAGCAAATTCTTTACTAGTAAACAGATCTGTTTCCTTAAAATCAAATCGAGTATATAAATCATTTTCAGAAAACATAAAGGATTCTAACTTAAATCCTAAATATCCAAATATTCCAGCCATTGCTTTGCAATTTTCATAATGTAAATTTTTATAAATTCCAATATATTCCAAAATGGCATTAAAATATTTGCCTCCTTTTTCTTTGAAAAAATCAATTTTCAAATCTTTTGTTAATTTATTAGATAAAAGGAATTTTTTAACTCTGTTTAAGAATTTTTTCATGTTTTCAAAATTATTGAAAGATAAATCATCTAAAATCCATTCTCGAAATCTTAGAAACATACTTGGTGAAAATTTAATATTTTCATCTGAATATTTATTATTTAAAATTCCAATATTAAAAAAAGGAATAACTGCTTTAAAACTCAGATTTTCATATAAGTCAACAACTTTTTTATCAGGAATACTATCAATCTCGTCGAGAGATTTTCCCGAAGTTAAAATTTCCATACACTTTTCCAATAAATAAGAACAAAATTTAGACTTATTTTTAAATCTTATATCATTTGGATTAAGTCTGTGATTTTTAGATACATACCTTCCAATCCACTCATTAATATCCCTAGATATAGAAATAGAGAGCGATTCTTTCTTTTTTGATAAAAATTTTTTGCTCGACATTTTTTTTCTAAAAAATTATAAAGAAAAAATTATAATTAAAATAATTAATCTTGTCTTTTTAAAACTATTTTTTTCTTATATTTTATAAGAGGAGTACAATTCTTCCCAATAATAAAAGACAATCAATTTATTTGTGATAAATCTAAATTAATTATTAATTTGTTTTCTTAATATTAATTAGATTCTATAAAAGAATTTATAAATAAGTTTCTTAATAAAGT
>JBHLLE010000497.1:0-3904 GCA_048885945.1 Candidatus Hermodarchaeota archaeon
ACGTGTACAATATTTACAGTAACTTCCGAAGATGACGGTAAGGTATATTTCTGTAACAATGAGGATTATTTCCCTGATCACATGAGAATGTACTTTTTTCCTGCTTCTAAAGGAAATTATGGAAAAGTAGTGTATGGTTTCACTTATCAACACGGATTCATTCCTTTAGGTGGTATGAACGAGAAGGGATTAAGTGCCGACGAAAATTCGCTTCCTATGATCCCCGTAGAACGAGATTCACATAAAAGAGATTACACAAAGAATAGTTTTTTCACAAAGGCTTTGGAAAAATGTGCTACAGTTGAAGATGTAATAGAATATACTGAAAAGTTTAATCTTCTCTATTTAGAGCGTTATCCCTGTCAAACCCATTACGCTGATAAAACAGGAGATGCTGCGATAATAGGGGTTGCTAGCGACGGACACATTGCGGTTACGCGTAAGAATAATGCTAGTTATCTTTTATCGACTAACTTTAATGTTGCTAATGGGAGAAAAGCATGTTGGAGATATGATCTTGCCAAGAAAAGGCTCGAAAATATGGACGATGACGATGTAACGAAAGAGAATTGCCTATCAATTTTAAAAGCTACTAAAATAGGAAGACATTCTAAATATTCAAATATTAATGATCTGAGAAAAAAGATTCTCTATTTCTACACACCTCTTACGAATCACGAGGGTGTAGCCATCGTAGATCTTAAAAAAGAACTCGCTAAGGGGTTTCACTCGTACGATATCCTCACTTTAGTAACACGAAGAGGAGAGGTATCACCTAGTCCCATTTTTATCGCGAGTTCAATAATCGTTCTTGCAACAATCGTTGCAGGTTGTGTATTAATATGGATTCGTAAAATTAAGCCTGAGACTATAAAAGCGAAAAATTCAATCGAAAAGAGAAATAGATTAACCAAAGGGGAGTTTAATGAAAAATAATGAAAAATCGCCTAATGAGGTTAGTAAGCGAGTTAAATTTAAGGTGAGTGATTTTAATAAGTTCTTACTAAGCGTAGTAATTTATATTATTTCTATTGCTCTCTTTACTTACTTTTTAAGATTTCCTTATATTTTCAACACTGAAATAACTTACAATGTTATTCTTTACGTGAGTTTTGCTCCAATTCTAATTTTTTCAGCAGGAATAATGTTTCGACCATGGACTGCGCTGTTCACTTGTGTGCTTGGTTCTGTACTAGGCGAGTTATGCTATTGTTTAGTTTATGGGTGTGGTGAATCGTTACCAGCTTACTTACTCTTTATGGTAGCATCTCCAGGACTTGCGGGTATGTTAATTTCGAAAATTCATCAAAAATTAAAACCTAGGTTAATTAACGAAATAGCTGCTATGATAGTAGGAGCAATTTGGCTATTCATTGGTTTATTGATAGCTGCATTTCTCTATTACGAAGTATTTATAGCGCATTTTTATTGGCAACTTTACATAGTGTACATACTTGCTCCCCTACTTTTAACAATTCATAGTTTTCTTTTAATCCCTATATCAGTGATTTTAAACCTAGCAATTAAGCATATATTTAAAGTGCAATATTTCGATGATTTTCTTGGAATAAATCAAGTTAATAACAATTAAAATATTAATTAGCCATTTTTTTTTTTAAAATTTTTTTATGAACTCAGCTATATTAGAAATTTGCGTAGTTGATCAATAAAAAACTTTCTATTTTCTTTAATGTTAATAGCTCTTGAAGCTATTTTCGTTGGTTCTGAGATATCTTCGTTTATTTTAACAATATTACGTTCAACTATAGCAACCCCTAAATTAATTTCATAAAAGAAAAATGTAAGTTTAATATCGTCCTTTTCTTTTTTCTCTCCTGCTTCAATTGCTCTTTTAATAACATCATTAATAATTACTAGCAAATTATAAGGTTTATAGGTCTTCTCGAAAGGTCCTAATTTTTCTAAATGCGGTATTGGAGTTAGGAATATAAAATCTAATCTCCGATAATCTGCTTCTGAAAATTCTAAGAAAGCAGTTGCTAATTCAATAAATAGATCCAAATAATTTCCTTTATGATTTTCTATAATTGTGTTTAAAACATCTCGAAGCTCTTTAAAATATCTTTTTCTAATTGCGATCCAAAGTTCCCTTTTACTTTCTATATAATGATATAAATTGGGCATTGACATATCCATATGAGCTACCAACTTTTGGAGACTAAATCTTTTTTGATAATATAATTCTATTCCCTTATCTAAAATCCTTTCAAATTTTTATGCTTTCTTTTCTTATGATCGAGTCCTAGTCTTTTTTTTTTTTGTACTTGTATTTATTTGATTTATTAATGATTTTTGGTCTGGATTTTCATTCGGCATAGTTCAAATAATCTAAATTATTTATATTTAGTGATAAATACCACATAATATTGATATTTAGTATTTAAATTTGACATAATCCTTTTATATTAAGTTACTATATATAACTTATAAATTTTAATAACGATTTAAATATGAGTATAAGAGGCATAATTGAATGAGATTATTGATCAGCAAAAAATATATTTTGCTTATTTACATATTAATTGGTCTCTTTCCATTTCCCTTCATTTTAGATAAAATAACACCAACACCTTATACCAATCAGAATACATATAATTCAAACAATCCACCTCATTCCTATAAGAATACATGTACAGTTTTTACAGTAACTTCAGAAGATGACGATAAAGTGTATTTCTGTAATAATGAGGATTATTTCCCTAATCACATGAGAATGTACTTTTTTCCTGCTTCTGAAGGAAAATATGGAAAAGTGTTGTATGGTTTCACCTATCAACATGGATTCAATCCGTTAGGTGGTATGAACGAGAAGGGGTTAAGTGCCGACGAAAATTGGGTTCCTTCGACCCCCGTAGACCGAGATTCAGACAAAAGAGATTACAATAAGAATAATTTCTTCACAAAAGCCTTGGAAAAATGTGCCACAGTTGAAGATGTAATAGAATATGTTGAAAAGTTTAATCTTATCTATTTAGAGAGTTACCCCTGTCAAACCCATTACGCCGATAAAACAGGAGATGCTGCGATAATAGGGGTTGCTAAAGACGGAGACATTGCGATTACGCGTAAGAATAATGCTAGCTATCTTTTATCGACTAACTTTAATGTTGCTCACGGGAGAAAACCTTGTTGGAGATATGATCTCGCTAAGAAGGAGCTTGAAAATATGGACGATGACGATGTATCGAAAGAGAATTGCCTGTCAATTTTAAAAGCTACTAAACAAGGAAAATGGACTAGATATTCAAATATTAATGATCTGAGAAAAAAAAAACTTTATTTCTACACTTCTCTTACGGATTACAAAGGTATAGCCATCGTAGATCTTAAAAAAGAACTCGCTAAAGGGTTTCACTCGTACGATATCCTCACTTTAATAACACGAAGAGGAGAGGTATCACCTAGTCCCATTTTTATCGCGAGTTCAATAATCGTTCTTGCAACAATCGTAGCGGGGTGTGTATTAATATGGATTCGTAAAATTAAGCCTGAGATTATAAAAGCGAAAAATTCAGTCGAAAAGAGAAATGGATTAAACAAAGGGGAGTATAATGAAAAATAATGAAAAATCGCCTAATGAGGTTAGTAAGCGAGTTAAATTTAAGGTGAGTGATGTTAATAAGTTCTTACTAAGCGTAGTAATTTATATTATTTCTATTGCTCTCTTTACCTGCTTTTTAAGATTACCTTATATTTTCAATTCTGAACAAACATACAATTTAATTTTTTATGTGAGTTTTTCTTCAATTCTAATCTTTTCAGCAGGTATAATGTTTCGACCATGGACTGCGTTATTCACTTGTGTAGTTGGTTCTGTACTAGGCGAGTTATGCTATTGTTTAGTTTATGGGTGTGGTGAATCGTTACCAGCTTACTTACTCTT
>JBHLLE010000498.1:0-3883 GCA_048885945.1 Candidatus Hermodarchaeota archaeon
CATTGTAGTTATTTAATTCTTCAGTCAACCTTTTTCGTTCATTCAGGATTTTTTTGTTTTGCTCACTAATCTTTTTATTATGTCTAATACATGACAAAGCAGCCACTTGTCCTAGATAGTTTGTATTATAAGGTAATTTTACTCTATTCATCTCTTTAATAATTTCGGCATCTGCTAAAGCATAACCTAGTCTTAAAGAAGCAAGGGAAAAACCTTTTGAAAAAGAACGGCAAACTATTAAATTTTTTGCTTTTTTCAATAACGATAAACAGGTTTGAGATGAAAAATCAGCATAGGATTCGTCAACAACAACTATACCTGGGAAATTTCCACATAATTTTAAAATTGTAGCATTTCCAAATGATTTTCCATTTGGATCATTTGGAGAGTTTATAATCATTAGTTTCCCTTTAGCTGAAAAAACGTTTTCAGGAATTGAAAAATCTTCACTCAACTGAATTTCTGTAATTTTAGCGTTATAAAGTGTTCCAAGTGCTTTATATAATCCATATGTTGGATAAAATATTACAATTTCGTCTCCCGGATTAATGAATACTTTAAAAATTACATCTAAAATCTCATCTGAGCCATTTCCAATAAAAATTGAATTCCGATTAGTAAGTGTATCCTTATCTCGTAATAAAACATTCAAAATTTCCTTCCGCAATTCAAAAGAAGTTGGATCAGGATAGAGTCGTAATTTTTCACCTATTGCACCCTTTATATCATTTAGAACTTCAGGGAGAGGAGGAAAAGGATTTTCATTAGTATTTAGGTTTACCCAACCATCTTCTATTGGTTGATCAAAAGGCTCATAAGCGGAATATTTCCTTAAATTTTCTCTCATTAATTTGTTTAAATCCATTCTTGTACCCTTATGTAAATTTATAGAAATTGATTACTGCTATGAATTTCTCATACATATATTAATTTAAATATTTACGCAATAAAATTTATTATTTATCTTTTGGTTTCTTGAATCAAGATTTTTCTAGTTGAACAAATTTACGAATTCTAAATCTCAATTTTTTTTTTAAATGAAATCTTAAGATCTATGAAAATCTAAATTATTACTTTAATTCAATTCTTCGAAAACTCAATTTTTAAATTTATTAACACTATTTTATTATAAAACAAAACCAAGATTAAATAAATTATATAGGTGATTAATACGACTTCATTTGGGCTAATGTTCAACGTTTTAGAAGGAGGCGTAATAGAACCAATTCGGTGGAGTAAAGACAGTTTTATGCCAGAAACATCTATAATTGTTTTAGATGAGGGCAGTGAAAATATATATCTATGGCATGGTGTTAAACAAGGATTAGTTGCACGGAGAACAGCTCTTAGACAAGCAGAATCTCTAAAAGGTCATGGTTATACCGTGGGGAAAAGTATAATTGGGAGAGATATTAAAGGGATTAAAGAAATTGACGCAAGAAAAGTTGGAAAAGTTCCAGAAGATACGCAAATTAATGATGAACTTCAAGAAGTATTAAGTAGGAAATTTACTGAATTAGATAATTGTATAGTTACTTTTGATGCGGGAGCAGTTAAACCCGTTGTGGTAGCGAAACCCGAACCAAAAGTAGAACCAAAACCTACGCCTGTTCCTTCCGTATCAGAACCAGTTAAATCAGTAACAACACCCCCAATTTCAAAACCTGCTACTCCGATGAAAACTATGGATACTGGTTCTGAATATGATGTAGCTGAACCAATGCCTTCAATTAAAACAGATGTAAAACCAGCACCTGCAATAAAAGTTTCGACAGAGAGTCTAGTAACTGATGCAAAAATAGCTTTTGTATTTTCAGCAATATTAGAACATTATGATGATATTTGGATTTCTAAGAAACCAGATGGAAGCTTTGCAGTAGAGCAAATGGATGGTCCTATTGCGCAGTTCTCCATTAAAGAAGGAAGCAAATTAAATTTTACTGCTAATAGTTTCTCTGGAGTTGACCCAAAGATAAAGACGGCAATCCAGAAGAAGTTTATTGAGTTAAGTAAACTCATTTAATAATATAATTTTTTTATTATATTCTTTTTTATTATTATTAGGATTTTGATAGAGTCATTTATCTTAATTTTAAAAAAATCGTTTTGATATAATATGAGATTCAATAAGCTCGCGGTTTTGTTTTCAGAATTGGAGAGTACAACTAAAAGACTTGAAATGATCGACATTTTATCAAATTTTTTTACAGAGATTAAAGAAACAAAAGATTTTAAAGACTTAAATAAAATCATTTATCTTTTACAAGGTCAGCTAGCTCCAAATATTACACAGTTTCCAAAAATGGGAATTGCCGAAAAAATGATTATTGAAGCATTATCTATACACTCTGGAGTTGATCCGAAAAGAATAAAGGAAGTATTGGTAAAGAAAGGAGATATTGGGGCGGCGGCTGAGTTAATTTTATCAAAAAAAAAGAAACAAAAATCTTTATTTGACTATAATGAAAGTGATGAGAGTTTAGGAATCTCCTTAGAAATTTCTGAATTATATTCAGAGCTAAAAAAAATTGCATTATCTGAAGGAGCGGGCTCTCACGATACTAAACTTGGAATCTTAAGAGGATTAATGAGAAAAAGTTCTCCACTAGAAACAAAATATTTACTTCGAATTATTACGTCAACATTAAGAGTCGGAGTTCAATCACCAACAATAATAGAGGGGTTAGCTCTTGCCTTTACTGGATCAAAGGAAAGTAAAGTTTATATAGAAAGAGCATATACATTCCATCCAGATCTGGGTGAGATAGCAAAAATATTAGCTGAAAAAGATTTAGAAGAAGTGAAAAAGATCGATATTGAGTATGGAACTCCTATTTTCAGTATGCTTGCTTCAAGAGAAGTTTATACCGAATTTATTAGTAGATTGGGATCTCCATTTGTTGCAGAATACAAGTTGGACGGAGAAAGACTCCAAATTCATAAAATAGGCGATAACATAATTCTCTTTTCAAGACGTTTATTAGATATATCAGATCAATATCCTGATGTATGTCAAGTCATTAGAGAAAGTATACGTACAGAGAATGTAATATTTGAAGGTGAAGTTGTAGCGATGGATGCCGTTTACGAGAAAATGCTTCCCTTTCAAGTTTTAAGCCAAAGAAGACGGAAATACGATATTGATAACATAACCAAGGAAGTTCCAGTATGTCTATTTGTGTTTGATCTTTTAAAATTTGGCAATGAATCCTATGTAAAAAAACCACTTCCAAAAAGAAGAGAAATTCTTGAAAAAATTGTTCAGGAAAGAGATGAATTAAGATTAGTCAAATCAGAGTTAATAAATTCTACAGATGAATTATTAGAATTCTTCAATAAAGCTAGAAATGAGGGTACAGAAGGGATCATGGCAAAATCAATTGATGATGATTCAATTTATCAAGCGGGGAATCGTGGTTATAAATGGCTTAAATTGAAAAGCTTAGAAGGAGGAAAACTAAAAGACACAATTGACGTTGTAATTATTGGTGCATTTTACGGAAAAGGTCGAAGAACAGGTGTCTATGGAACATATATAGGAGCCGTCTATGATGTTGAAAATGACATTTTTGTTGCTTTTACTCGTTTCTTTTCGGGATTAACTGATGAATTATCTGAATCATTAACTAGAGATATGGAAAAATATGTTATACAAAAAAAACCATCAAATGTTGTATGTGAAGACAAACCTGATATATGGTTAAAACCTGAAGTAGTAATGGAGATAACTGGAGATGAGTTAACTATTAGTGATAAATTTGCAAAACTAGGATATTCTATGAGATTTCCTGTTTTTTTAAGATTGCGTCCAGAAAAAGGTCCAAAAAATATAACTACGACAGAAGAAATTAAAGAATTATATGAAACTCAGTAATAACTGAGT
>JBHLLE010000499.1:0-3877 GCA_048885945.1 Candidatus Hermodarchaeota archaeon
CTTTTCAGAATATCTCTCATGGCATAAATCTTGGTTTGGGACCAAGGGGCCGGGGGTTCGAATCCCCCCTCTCCCATTTTATATTTTCATTTATTATAAACTAAGCAAAAAGTTATTTGATCTTTCTTCTATAAATTAATTAGATACTATCAATATCAATAAGTTCTTCTTCTATTGTATTATCCGAGTTAAAGAAAGTATCTGGAATTAATTCATTGAGAGTTGAAACAAGAGATAATATAACAGCAGGATTTTGGGAGGTGATTTTATAATACTTGTGAAATCGTCTTTCTTTTGAAATAATAATACTATCTTTAAAAAATTCAAAAAGTTGTTGAAGATCTTGTTCAAATTCTTTATCTTTCTGAACCCAAACAGAAATCTTTTTCATTTTTTTTCTGTTATCTATTACTAGTTTTATAATCATATTGATATATCCTTTAATAATTTCTTAAATTCCTTTTGAAGATTACCTTATTTATATAAGAAATTATTTAAACTGTTAATTTTTCGAAAAAAAGAAGAAGATTTAGTTTAATTATTTGAAAAAAATTAAGAAGATTTTCTCTTTATTAAGAGAAATATGACAGCAGCAATTATCCAAACAAAATTTGAATAAATTAAAATAAATTTGACGAGAGCAAAACAACTATGAGTTACAGCCCAAATATCTGGAAAACCCTGTGGATCAGAGATCATTAAAATAATAAAAAAGTTTTCAGTGGCATCGCATATAGCACCGAAAATACCAAAAATTGCTGCATAATATCCTGAATTTCGCCATCCGGTATTTTCCTCAAATTTTCGTGCAATAAATAATGCCAAAGAGAAATAAAATGTTCCATATCCGACCATATATCCATAATCGAGAAGGGTCCAAATTAAATAGTAATTTAATTCTTCCGCATTCATTGTACGAAAATGTGATTTAATTACTGCTCCACTAAAAGATAGTTGACTTTCAAAGAAGATTACGGGATAATTCGACAGATCATAATAATAATTCATAAGTACTACAAAAAAGAAGCTAATTATAATACCAAAAATTATTAACAATTTAGTTGCCTTTTGTGAAGGCCATTCAGAAAGTTTTTCTAAAGCCATTTTTTAAACCTTTTCAATTTATTTAACATTGATTTTATAGGATTTATTTAAAAAAATTAATTAAAAATTGGATTTATTGTTTTTTATTACTATTTCTTTTTCTACTCTAGCTTCTTTGTTTTTCTTAGTAGATAAGTTATTATTGCGTATCCAAACACAGTAAACATAAAAATTCCTTTTATGAGCGCGAAAATAGAATGTGTGATCGCCCAAATATCTGGAAAATTTAAGGGATCTGAAAGCATCAAGAAAATAAAAATGTTTTCTATTCCATCACAGACAGCGGACGTTATACCTAAGAGTGCGATAAAATAACCCGCTCTACACCATTTTAAATTTGACTTAATTTTTCTTGCTGAAATTAATGAAATACAGAAAAATATGGTTCCATAGAGAATCATAAATAAGTAATCTACTATATTAGCAATTCTATAGAGAACAAATTGTTCATTTGTCATCATTTTATGGTGAGATTTAATCACAGCACCACTAAATGATAGCTGACTTTCAGCAAAATTCACGGGATATGAGATTAAAAATAGATAGGTTAAAATTGGATAGAGAATAATCAAGAGAATTACATTTATCTTTAGTAATTGTCTTATTCTCTCAGGGGTGGGCCAATCAGACAGTTTATCTAAAATCATTTTTTATTAAACCTCTTTCAGTTTTGTTTTAATTTATTCCTTTTTTGACTTTTTTTAATTGTTAAATTAATTGCTGCTGAAAAAATCCATCCGATACATAATAACATTGTAAATGTTAACAGAACAAAAAAACTATTCAATACAGCCCAAATCTCTGGAAATCCTGTGGAATCCGTGAGTGTAAGAAGAACAAAAGTATTCTCCAGTGCATCACAACACGCACTAAAAACACAGATAACTGAAACAACATATCCCGATTTTCTCCAATTGGAGAAAGCATCGTATCTACGAGCAATTATGAGAGAAAGACTGAATAAAGCCATTCCATAACCTAATAAAATTCCAAAATCCAATATTTGGCCAATTCTGTATGCGTCAATATCAATGGTTTTATAATGATCTTTAAGAACATCACCACTGAATGATAATCTTCCCATTAACATATCACTTATGGCATATCCGGAAATATTTATAAAATAGATTGTTAGGGGAAATAAAGAAATATAGATTATAAAACCAATCCACAGTAAATAATTGGTGATCTTCGGTGAAGGCCAATCAGAGAATTTATTCAGCATTATTTAATTTCAACTCTTTATTTGGTTTTTCTAATTCTTTTTACTTCCAGAGTTACTTCATTCATTTTATCAGCACAAGTTGCTAGAAATACATCTTGATCAGGAAACCATGGATAAGTTCCGCCGAATTGGTATACACATATTGAGGGGAATATATCGTGGTAAAAACCTCCACACAATCCATTAGATTTATGATAACTTAATTCAAAGATATCTCCAACTTTATGTCTTGCTGTACAGTGTCCTTTAACACTTTTTACTGTTGCTACTAATCTATACATCTTAGGAGCATTGCTTATTTTAATACACCTCTTTAATTTTTTTATTTGTATTTTTTTTCCAACAATCAAACATTTTGTTTGAATATACGATCATTAATTGGAGTTTATTTTTAAATATTTTGAAAATAGATACAAGTGTTAAAATGTTAAAATTAGGCTTATTAACCTTCCCTTTTTAAACCTTGAAGTATTAAAGAAACAGTAAAAATAATTTCTTTATTAATTCCAGAAAAATCAATATCTGTAATACGAAGAATATTTAGGTTTTTAACCATTTTCATTTTAATAGCGTCAGCAACTGTGATTATACTCTGAGCGACACGATTCGAATCGCATTGAATTATATCTCCATTTTCTATGCATTCTCCTATTATTTCACTTAAAAATTCAATTTCCACTTTGGATAAAAATTTACCTAGCTTTTCAAACAGAGGTTGGTTTTTTTGAATGGTATCAATACTAATCGAAGCTAAGGTAGGCACTTTCGAAAAGAAATACAATCTCTCTTCTAAAAATGTGAAGATCCGCTTTTCACATTCTTTAATTCGTTTAAGTTTTGATCGAATTGCGTCAAAATAATCTGTTTTTTCTAAAAGAATAACTTGATTAAAGATATCGTCTTTATTTTTGAAATAATGATAAAGAGACGTTTTATTTAAACCAACCTGTCGTCCAATATCTTCCATAGTAGTTTTTTCGTATCCATATCGCGCAAAACATGCTCTGGCAGCAGTTATTATCCTTTCTTTTTGTTCTTTTCTTTTCATTGAAAATAAGGTTTTATTGATTTGAGAAATATTTTAAATACATTTTAATATAATTTATTAATATTCAAACATCATTATAAATTGTTTGATAATTTGAAATATCATTATCCTTGATTTAATACTCAAATAAAGGATAATTATGAATAATTAATTAAACGGGTTTACTTCTCTTACTCGCTCCGAATGTGGTGGTAAAAAACATTTTTTTAAGTCCTTTTATTGTATTGTTTGATAACTTTCTTTTTCTCTTTTCAATCATCAAAGTTAACCACATACTTACTACGCTTATTAGAGTTTTTAAGGCAATTTTAGCTTTGTATTTATTATAAAGTTGTCTGAGAAGAAGTCCTATTAAAACAAAGATTGGTAGAAAAAAGAACCAGAAGTTTATCGCATTTAATTGCTGATGTAATGGAATAAAAAACAATAAGTAATGTACCAAGTAAATTGTTAATGAGTAGTAGGAAAAATAGAATAAAAATTTGTAACTCTTTTCTGTT
>JBHLLE010000500.1:0-3875 GCA_048885945.1 Candidatus Hermodarchaeota archaeon
TAACTCTCAAAGTATTTTTAAATTCTTTATCTTTATTTATTTCTTTACGATTTTCATTAGATTGCGTCAAGAATTCTTATCTCACATCACAGAGAATATTCAATTTCATTTATGTTTTAAATTTAGGTAAAAGATATTAAAAATTTAGAAAATTTTAAAGTAAGGAAATAAAGGGTGGGGTATAATAAGAATTTTCCTTCAATGGAGTAGGAAGACTCATTGTTGGTTTTTTATTGTTTTTTATTCTCCCGTAAATTGTGTTTTTATGCTTTTATGGATAATATTTTATTTTTTATCCTGTGCATAATTGAATTATACGAGATTTTCTTAATAATACCCCATATTAGGGAGTATTTTATTCTTAAGATAATAAGACAAAAATGTATATAAAATTTTTCCTCAAATGTAATCATTTTTCTATTATTAGAAAAGCGATTCAAATCTTATAATACAATATAAATATAGTTTTTAAATGGATTATCTTTAAATCTTTAGAAATAGAGATCTAGATACTAAACATAGTAGAGTTAAAAATGAGTCAAAATATTTTAATTAAAAATGGTCACATTATAGATGGAACAGGGAAAGCAAAATATAAAGGAGATATCCTAATAAGTAATGAAAAAATAGAAAAGATTGGGGAACTTAAAAACGAAAGTGCTGATAGAACAATTGATGCTGATGGACTTGTTGTAGCACCTGGATTCATTGATGTACATTCTCATCTTGACTTTATTCTTCCTTCAACTCAACGCGTTGATGTTTTAGAAACGTGGATACGACAAGGAGTAACTACCATTGTATCAGGTAATTGTGGATATTCTCCCGCTCCTATTAATCACGAATACGAAGATTTAATAAGTACATATTGGAATTTTGCCTTACCATACGATGGAATAAGCTACGAATGGAATTCAATGGCAGACTTTTTAAATTATTTAGAAAATCAAGGTCAAGCAGTTAATGTGGTTATGTTAACTGGTCATAATACGCTTCGCACGGACGTAATGGGTTTTCACGCTCGCTTTGCTAATTCAGAAGAAATAAACCAAATGAAGAAATTACTAAAAGAATCAATTGAGGCGGGTTCATTTGGTCTCTCATTTGGACTAGGTTACGTTCCCGGCATGTATTCAAATACAGATGAATTAATCGAATTAGCTTCTGTCTTAACAAAATATGGATTACCTATAGTTCCTCATACTAGAGGACTGTTTAGTAAATTATATGCTGATGCTGTCAATGAAATGATTCAAGTTGCAGAAAAAAATAATATACCTTTACAAATCTCCCATCATGCCGGAGGAGGAATTGGTAGAATTAGAAAAAAATCTTTGCAATTAGTACAAGAAGCTATTGATCGGGGTGTAAAAGTATCCCACGATAATATTCCATGGGCAGTTTCTTCAACCACATCTCTAGCGTGGTTACCTCCATGGTTATTTGACGGAGGAATAAACATCGATCTTCTTAAAAAACCCGAAATCCGCAATCAAGTAAAAGACGAAATGTTAACTTTTAAACTTAAATGGCCACCTTGGGAAAATAAATATTGGGTTGATCGAGATTTTAATGCGGCTGCAGTACTTGCGGGTTTTCGTACTGAGAAAAATAAGAAATACGAGAATATGAGACTAAAAGACATCGCAGGTGACTTAAATAAAGAACCAATCGATGCGTTTTTAGACTTGATAATTGAAGAAGAAGGGAAAATTTATACTCTTTCTGGTCAATTTGATAATCCAATGGCAGAAGATTTTGTTTACGAACTTCTTTCTGATCCAAATTGTTCTATTGGTACTGATATAGTTGGTGCGGGATTAAATACAATATCGCCTGCCGCATACGCAAACTTTACGAAAGTTTTAGGGCAAATTGCTATTGAAAAAGGAATTATGACTCAGGAAGAAGCTGTGCGCAAAATGACTTCACTTCCTGCTCAACAAATGCAAATTAAAGAACGTGGTATAATAAAAGAGGGCGCATTCGCTGATATTACAATTTTTAATTCAAATAAAATAATAGGTCAAGCTTCTTACACAAATCCTTATCAACCTTCAAAAGGTATAGAATACGTTATTATTAATGGCAAAATTACCCTTGAAAAAGATAAGTTTTACCCTGAAATATTGGTCGGTAGAGTATTAAGAAGCAATTAATTATTCAATAATTTCTTTAATTATGTATACTAATTAAATAATAATGAACATAAGTATATGGTTAACTCATCCCTTAGTTAAAAGTTGGAACTTCACAGAAGAATATAAAAGAAAATTAGAAAATTTACTTCCAGATTGTTCTATATTATTAAATAAAAATTCAGAATCGTTTAAAAAAAATTTAGAAGACACTGAAATCGCAATAGTCTGGGTTTTTAAACAAAATTGGTTAAGACTAGCACCAAAATTAAAATGGATTGCAACCCCTGCAGCGGGAAAGGATTGGTTTACAATAAATCAACCAGAAGGAATGACTATTACATATAGTAGTTTTCACGGAAAAATTATAACGGAGACAGTAATTGGTGCTATGTTAGGATTTTCAAGAGGTTTATATTTTGCAAGCAAATTTCAAGACAAATACTTATGGCCTAGAACAGAGATAGAACCATATTGTCGTACAATAAGAGGATCTCGCGTAGTTATTTTAGGATTTGGAAAGATAGGTACTTATATTGCTAAATTACTAAAGCCATTTGGGGCAAAAATCACTGGAATAAAGAGAACCAGTATAAAAAAACCTGATTTTTTTGATCAGAACGATAATATTAGAACAATAGACGATTTGGATATAATTTTACCTGAAGCAGATCATCTAATCTTAGCATTACCTGCAGATAAGTCTACTAATAATATATTAAATAAAGAAAGATTGAAATTATTATCAAAAAATTGCTTTGTTTATAATATTGGGAGAGGAAATGCTATTAATGAAATCGACCTTGCAAATGTGTTGCAAAATGGTGAAATAAGCGGTGCTTATCTTGATGTGTTTATAAAAGAACCTTTAGATAGCAATTCTCCATTAAGAAATTGCCCAAATTTATTAATTACTCCCCATTCCTCAGCGATAGCTCCAATTTTTTTTGAACTATTTATCAAGGAATTTGTTTTCAAATACAAACAATGGATTGAGAAAATGTGAGATATGTTATTCAGAATGGTATATTTATCATATTTAACATTATTCTCTTACTTTTTATTCCGCTATACTGATAATAACTAAAAATAAATTCATGAAGATTTTAAGAATCAAATTTATTTTGTTATTAAATGCGTTAAGGAATTGAGGAGTCTTTTTTAATTTGAAATACATAAAAAATAGCAAAAGGCAAATTTACTTTTCTATTTTTATAAGTTCATTACTAATATTTAATTATTTTGTGGATATAGGAACTGATATATCTAATTCGAGCTATCCTAGAGGTATTAGGATAGTGTATATAAACTCCTCTGAGAATTCCGTAGCAATTGTATGGCACAATAATTTTTTAACATTAGATTCTCAAATTGAATATTCTACAAATAAAGATTTAAAAGATTCAATAATGTTAAAACCAGACTCTATCGTTAAAGTTAATGATACCTACATTTATACAACTTATTTAAATGATTTGCTACCGGGTAAAACTTATTATTATCAAATCAGTTCGGATTTATTTCATAAGAGAGAAATAATGAAATTTAAAACCATACCTAAAAATCATGAAGAATTAAAATTTTTGCTATTAGGAGACACTCAAACTATAGAGAAGAATAGAGAAGTAAGAAAAAAACTCATTAAGTCAATTAAAGGAGAAGATTTTGATTTTTTCATTCATTTAGGAGATATCGTAGAAAAAAGCAAATTACAAAATGAATGGAACGAATTTTTTG
>JBHLLE010000501.1:0-3873 GCA_048885945.1 Candidatus Hermodarchaeota archaeon
ATCCCTTTAGAAAAAATTCCTGAAGCAACTGAAAGAGCTATTGAAATTTCCAAGAAATATGGAATTTCACCAGTACAAGTTTCTAGAGTGATTGGAATAGGACATAATGTAATGTTTGCAGCTTCATTTTCATTTAATAGAGCAGATCCTGAAGATATGCAAAATGCGAGGGATGCTCTCCACGAGACCAATAAAATGGTGTTGGAATTAGGGGGAATTATCTGGAAATCAGAATTAGCAGGTCAAAAACTCATTCTCGAGAGAATGGATCCCATCTATAAAAAGCTATTTAATGCCATTCGCAATTTCGTAGATCCTAATAGAATTATGAATCCGGGGAATTGGGAAATATTTTAGATCACAAGTATAATGAATAATTATTATAAATTTTAAAAAAGATTTATATTAAGATTTGTAAAAAAAAAAGAAAATCATTTTTTTTCAAAAAGATCAGTTATTATTTGTTGGATTAGGTGTTAAAAAATGAATAATCTTGTAGTATTAAATAAATTAGAAGATATAGTGGGAAAAGATTTTGTATCCAATAAAAAGGAAGATCTTTTTATTTATTCTCAGGATCCTGGAGCCTCAATCCCTCGTTCAGTAGATTTCGTAGTTATGCCAGAATCAGTTGAAGAAGTTCAGCAAATTGTAAAATATGCCAATCAAGAGAAAATTCCCATAGTTCCTATGGGAGGGGGACTTACATTAAGTGGTCTCGTAATCCCTGTTAAAGGCGGAATTGTATTGGATATGAAAAGAATGGATAAAATATATGAAATAAATGAAATGAGTCGTTATGCTCTTATAGGAGCAGGAGTTACCTCGGGACAATTACTTGGATATTTAGATAAACATCACCCCAAACTTCAACCACCAATTCCAGATGCTCCACCCTCCGTAACTATCGCTGGAAACGCATTAATCCATGGTTCGGGGTATTTATCTCAAAAATATGGAGATCATGGCAGCATGATAAATGGATTAGAAGTGGTTTTACCTAATGGTGAAATATGTAAATTAGGCTCGTGTGCGCTGACGGATTCTTGGTTCACGAGAGGTCCCTTGCCTGATTTTATTGGATTATTCACGAGTTCGTTTGGTATCATGGGAATTGTTACTAAACTTTCGATTAAATTATTTCCAAAGCCCAAAATGAGAGATATTGTGTTTGGCATGGCAAAAGATCCAAAAATATTCCCTGAATTAATTAATAAAATTACTCACACGGATATAGCAGAAGATCTTTTGCTAGGTATTCAAGATAAACCCGATTGGATGAAGGGTTATGTATTTATAATAGTCTACATCACGGGAGGTTCTCAAGAAGAATTGGATTCTAAATTGAAAATACTCAAGAAATTTTATCGTAAGGGAGGTGCTCGCTATATGAAAGTTCCACCAAGAATTCGAGAAATCTTTTTAGAAAAACCACAATTTGCCGCAAAAGCTGCGGATTTTAGAAAAGGAGGGGGTTTTGAATATGTTGGAAGCTTCATACCTCTTGATAAAATTCCCGATATAATCGAAATTGGGTCGAAAATCTCGTTAGATCACGATATTGTCCCCACCATGGGGGCTAGAATGATTGGAAAAGGACATAGCGCTATGTTTTTCATATCGTATTCGTTTAATAGGGCAGATCCTGAAGATATGGCTAATGCTAGAGACGCACTCCATGAGACTGATAAAGCCGTATTAGAACTTGGAGGGATACCTTGGAAAGCAGAATTAGACGGCCAAAAATTAATTCTTGAGAAAATAGATCCTAATTATAAATTTTTATTAAAAACCATTCGAAATACCTTAGATCCAAATGGAATAATGAATCCTGGCAATTGGGAGGTTGAATAAAAAATATGACAGAAACAGAACAAGATTGGAAAGATATTGTCCATAGATGTTTTAGATGTGGTTATTGTAAATTTACCCACGATTATGACAATTTTAATTGTCCGAGCTATAATAAACATCGTTTTGAAACTTATAGTACTGGAGGGCGGTTATGGCTGATTTACGCGGTTATTAACGGTAATCTCCAATGGAGTGAAAATTTAGCAAATGTGCTCTATTCCTGTTCCACATGTGGAAATTGCATGGAGAATTGTAGATTTGACAAATTTAATTTTCTATTGGTGGATATTATTGAAGCCGCTAGGGCGGAAGCAGTAAAAAATGGATTTTGTCCGGAAAGACAAAAGGCCTTATTAGAACGTACCATAAATCCAGGAATGTATAATCCTTATGGTGAACCAAATTCAGATAATGAAGAGCTAAAAAAGAAGTACGAATTACCGGATGAAGCAGAATGGGTTTATTTCATAGGGTGTACATCTAATTATCGTCAGAAAAATCTACGGGATGCGACCTTGAGATTTCTTAAAAAAGCAAAAATTGATTTTACCTTAATCGACGAACGTTGTTGTTGTAGTCCAATTATGAGAACAGGACAAATAGATCCTGTAGACGAATTTATGAATTATAACATCGCAGCCATCCGGAATGCGGGTGCTAATAAAGTCATTACTTCATGTGCTGGTTGTTATCGAACAATAAAAGGCGATTGGCTGAAATATGGTGCAGATTTGAATTTTGAGGTCTATCATACGATTGAACTAGTAAAAAAACTCATTGACGAGGACAAATTGACATTTAATTCAGATTATAAAAAGACCGTTACATACCACGATCCATGCCATTTAGGTAGGCATATGGGAGTATACGAAGATCCAAGAGAAGTTCTTACCAAAATTCCTGGAATTGAATTAGTTGAGATGATTAGAAATAGAGAGAACGCATGGTGCTGTGGTGCGGGAGGAGGGGTCAAAATTGGTTATTCAGAATGGTCTGTTGAAATATCAGGAGAACGATTAGAGGAAGCAAAAGAAACGGGTGCGAAAACATTATTTTCTGTTTGTCCATTCTGTAGAACCAATTTATCCGATGCCAATAAAAAATACGACATGGGATTTGAAATATTAGATATCATAGAATTATTAGACCAATTAGATTTTGAAGTTTCATAAATTAGTACTAATTCGACCCTAACGAATAATAGTTAAAAAGTGGTTACTACTGCACAATGATCTGAAGATGTAGAGCATATTACTCTACTACTTATTGGAATTAAATCAGAAGAACAAAAAATGTAATCAATTCTTTTAAACCTAGAATTTGACCTAAATGTATAACCTGGATCTGAATTTACTGATCGATATGTATCTACCAAATTTGGATTTTCATTTGCGGCTAACTCAAAATACGCAGCAGATTCTGGTGCGAAATTAAGATCCCCCATCAATATAACTCGTAATAACGATTTTTTTCTATTAATGACGCAGTTAATCTAGCCTGATTATAATGATCGATTGGTTTATCATATCTAGAAAAATGAGACACGTATATATCCCATTTTAAATGATCAATAACAACAGTTCCCTTTACGATTATCCTCGGTCTTTCACCATCTATTAGCGGTAAGTTAAATACTTCCACATCTTTAATTGGAAATTTACTTAGTAAGACATTTCCTTCATTAGTGTCACCTGCTTTAGCATAAAAATAATACATGTCTAATTCATCAGCAAGGTCTTTAATCTCTACTTGACCATCGACTTCCTGCAAACCAATAATATCAGGATTGTTAGCTTTGATCTTATCAATAATTCGATCAACATCAAAATTATCATCAGTACCCACAGCCCCACTAATGTTCCATGTCATTACTTTAATATTTCTATTGGTATTTACAGTTGTAATTAATAATACGGAGAAAACAGAACTTATAATAATTAGGATCAAACAGGAAGAGATAAGAAAGCGCCTGATTCTATTACTATTTGTTATCATTAATTACAAATTCATATTAAATTA
>JBHLLE010000502.1:0-3871 GCA_048885945.1 Candidatus Hermodarchaeota archaeon
GAGATAGTTTGTAATTCTGACAAAAATCAGAATCATCTCCAAGGTAATCTTCTATTGATTGATAAAAAGTGTGAATTATTATTTCAAATATTCTAGCATGATAATCTGATTCATTTAGGTGTTTATTGAATATTTCTTTAATATCTGAGACATTTAAAATTTTTTTATTTATGAGATTTTCAGCATTATTTATAACTTTTTCACATAATTTAGCAAAATCCTCATTTTTTTGAATAAATTCTGATATTAATAATTTTAATAGTTTTTCTGAATCAACATCATTATTTTCAACTAAATCTATAACTTTTAACCACTCGTCTTTAGCACCTCTTAATTGAGCTTTATATAGAAGAGTATATGGATAATTTTCTGCAAGACTTCTTGTCATCATTACACCATCTGCGTTTAATCTAACTAATTTATATTTTCTTAAAATTGGTGTATTATAATTTTTATCGATTACTCTCATTGGAAGACCATTTTTCCACGAAAATGTATTTGATGAACCCGATTTATTACTTTTATGAAGTCTAATAGACTGATCCGGACAAATTGATCTTATCGCTAATTGTAATACTAACAATCCCCCAATTGCTCTTCCTTTCTCGCTTGTTATTGAAGTAACAATGTTTTTGATGTGTTCAATAGCGGTTGAAAAATTGTCATTAATTTCATTTTCATCAGGAATGTATGGTTTTTCTTTTAATTCAATAATCAAATTTTCTAAGTACTTATCATCTCTAAGTTTTTTTACAATTTTTTTATAATTTGATAAAGTACTTTTGGACATACCACCTTCTTCAAATATCTGTGTATTTCCTTGCTCATTAACATATTCGCTTCTCGTTTCATAAACTTTTAGAACTTTTTCTTCTGGCATATTATTATTAAAAATCTAGTAATTTAAAAAATATATGTCTCTAATAATTATATCTTAATAAAATTATTTAAATTATAATTTGTATTTTTTTTAAAAATGAACGATAACCAAATACCTCTTGATTTTATTAATAATATTATTCAAGGAGATAATATAGATTTAATTAAAAAAATTCCTGATAATTCTATAAATTGCATAATAACTTCTCCTCCTTATTATCAACAAAGAGATTATGGTTTAGGTTGGGGAACTGACGAAACAATTATTGAATATATAAATAAATTGATCAAATTATTTGAACAGTGTATTCGCGTTTTGAAAAAAGATGGGCATATTCTCTATAATTTAGGTGATAAATATATTAAATCAAATTTAGGACTTATACCCTATAGATTTGCTATTAAAGTGAAGGAAGTATTTCCAGAATTAATTCTTATTAATAATGTTACGTGGGTAAAAAAAAATCCAACGCCTCGCCAATTCAAGAGAAGATTAGTAAGTGCTACTGAACCATTTTTTGATTTTGTTAAAACTAAAAAATATTATTATAACAGAGAAGCTTTTTTAATGGATAAAGAGAGGAATAAAAAAAATCATAAAATTGTTGTTTCTCCGGATAAAGGAAAGCACTATATAAATTTAATTAAGGAATCAGAAATTCTTACCGATAAACAAAAAGAAAATGCATTAAAAGACATTGATATGATGCTAAATGAAATGGCAGAAGGAGAGATTACAGATTTTAGAATGAAAATAAAAGGAATACATAAAGCTGCTTATGGTGGACATGAAGGTGGAAGAAAAACACAAATAGAGCAAAATGGATATACAATGATAAGAATGTATGGAAAAAAAATGAAAAAAGATGCAGTAATTTTTCCAAAAGAAACCGTATCTTTCTCAAAACATCCTGCGATGTATCCAAAAGATTTAATTAAAGAATTTCTATTACTTTTAAGCAGGGAGGGGGATATTATTCTTGATCCATATATGGGATCAGGAACTACTGCTTTAGCTTGTAAAGAAACTAATCGAAAGTTTATTGGATTTGAAATAAATCCAGAATATTGTAAAGAGGCGAGAAAAAGACTAGGATTTAAAAAAGATACAAATAATGGAAAAAATATTGATAATGGACAAAAGTCTATTCTTACTTATACGGATTAAATAATTATTACTCCTTAATTTAAAATTTAATAAAAAATTGTTGAAAAATCCATAAATCAATATCAAATTAGTAAAAAGAAATGTGTTATATACTAGTTTTTTATTCATAGAGAATTAAGAATTGAAAAAATAATTTGAAATATTAGGATTTTATAACGATTTATTCAAATAGTTAGGTAATGATTCACGCGATTTTTACGTTCATTTTACTTATTATTCTATTAGGATTAGTTTTAGTTCATTATAGTTTAAAGTACATTCAGACGAAAAGAAACGAGATACGCAGTGCGAAGCACATAAGGATTTTAACGGGGAGTATATTTCTTTCTTTAATTATATTAACTTATTTACTGGGGTACAATCTTTACGAGAATTACGATAAACCTCAGGACTGGGTTTCCGTAGTGAGCATTAACTTGTCGATCGTGGTGTGGTTTGTTGTTCTTTACTTTTATTACTACTCTTTTAAGTTCAAATACAAGTACCAGATCGTCATGGAATACCCTTCTCGTTGGAAGTCGAGGGGCACGATAAAATTAGGAAAGATCGTGTTTAAAAACAAGGTAAAACATAGCTTTAACCTTTCCGTCGAAGATTTAGCGCAACACATGTTTATTACGGGGATAACGGGCACGGGGAAGAGCAATTTTTTGCAGAACTTTTTGATCGAATTCACGAAACACCACCCCGACATTCCTTTTTTAATTACCGAATTTAAAGGGGAGTACCACCACTTACAGGACAGGATAGGAGATTTGTTGATTTTAAAGCCGGGCGAGAACTTTTCGCTCAACATTTTCGATCCGCAGGCAGTAAATTACCAAATTCACGCCGAAAGAGTGTTTAAAATATTCGAAAGCGGAGGCTTGTTGGAGAACATAGATTACTCGCCCCAAATGGAAGCGGTATTCGTGGAAATCTTACGCACGGTTATTGGTAACCCAAAGTTCAGAAGTTGGAAAGGCTTTGAGCGGATTTCCAAGCAATACTTAAGGGATCACAAAGACTTGACCTATAAGAAGAGCGTAATCGCCGTGCAAAATAGGATTCGCCGGTATTACGTGGGCACTTTAAAGCAGATCTTCGACACAAAATCCAGCGTTACCGTACAAGACCTCTTTTCTCACAAGGTATTGTTAGATTTACACCCAATAATAAAACTGGGAGGCGAGAAAGAGGACGCGTTGTTTTTCTTGAACATGGTCTTGAAGTACTTGTGGGATAGAAACATCGTGTTAGGGAGTAGAGATTACGCGGGAATCCGGCACGTGACCATAATCGAAGACGCCCAGTATTTCGCCCCTCAAGAGCTGTCGGCGAGAACCAAGCTTACGAGCTACATCGAAGATATAGCTTTACTATTGAGGGGGACGGGAGAGTGTTTGATCACTTTGGCGACTCGCCCCAACATTTCCAAAGAGATCTTAAGTAACGCGGGCGTGTTGGTCTGTTTTCAACTACACATGCAAAAAGATTTGATGAAGCAACTTTTAAACTTACAGGAGTGGCAAGAAAAATACTTGTCGGAGTTAAAGAAAGGGCAGTGCGTCGTACGAGTAAATTCGGTGGAGAAACCTTTCGCCTTGCAGTGCGATTACGTGAAGCGCCATTGGTTGTCCGACGAGCAGATACGAAAAAACAACCGGAGAATTATCGAGAGCAAAATCAACAAAGTAGAGCAGAAAATAGAGAAGAAGATGGAAGAAATAAAAGTAAAAAATCCAGAATTAATACAGGAAATAGAAAATAGTAATCCTTCCACCGAAAAGAAAAGTTTTGACCAGATGTTACGGGAGAAACGGGCGTTTTGTAAACTATGCAAGG